>NZ_VPCH01000021.1:0-56098 GCF_013418285.1 Acinetobacter sp. YH12152 | reverse complement strand
CTAGACAAAATGACACCAAATGAGTTTTACTATGATCAGCTACCCCAACAAAACAAGGTGGCTTAACTAGAGCGGAATATCACTTATAAATACGCTTTTAGTTGTTCAAACAAGTGGGACCACCTCTCAATTTTAATATGAACGACATCAATCTCATTTCCTTGTTCATCTTTTCCGAATTTTGGAATTAAAGTGACAGGTTCATTATCAAAAAAATACTGACTTAATTTTTCTTCATATTTTTTAATAAGTTCTCGGTGTTCAGGTTCTCCTAATAAGTGAGCTTTAAGCTCGTAATATAAGCGTTCTCCTGTAATTATATTTTCATGATTAAATTTATTCTGATTCTTGAAATAGTCTTTTTGTGCACGCTCTATATAAGGATATTTTTCGTCTAAATCGGTTACAGGGCGCATGCCACGTAAGATAGGGATATAAAATTTAGTATTTGTAAAAATAGGATTTAGGTTTTGCTGAAGTTCTTGATTAAAATATGTTTGAGCTTGCTGAATATTATTATTTGAATAAATTCCTGATAGTTGATTGAATCTTGATAAGTGGGTAAGCGAATTTGAGAATAATGTGATTACAGAACCGATATTGGACGGTTTAATTTGTTCAATCGTTGTTAAAAAATGATTGTAATCATCATGTTTGTTATATTTTTTGCTAACGATTAACCTATTTTTAAAAGTTATTAATTTTCTGAATTGTAGTGAGTTATAAAGTTGCTGACCTTGAGATGTTTTAAATAATTCACGTAAAAACCTACTTTTACCTGCGTTATTTTTACCAATAAAGAAATTAAGTCGTTTGATTTCTATAACTTCATCATAACCAGTTTCACTATCATTATTTGATGTGTAATTTTCTAAATTTTCAGCCCAATAGTATAATTTTTCTGTCATAAAGCCCCCAAAATATAGAGCTAATTTAGCAATAAAACACTGCTTTTAAAAGATAATTTATAAATACATAAAGCAATTTTATCGTTATTGATTCAACGCTTCATTGTCCAAATGCTCTCTCAAAATGCGTCGCAATTCTAAAATGGCATCTGCAGACTCATGGATGGAATGTCCACCATTGAAAATCTTTTCAGACACCGCACCATCTAAATGAGAACTTGTATAGGGAACAATGCCATCCGACATTTTGCTCGGCTCAGTGCTTTGCATCTGATTCCCCATAATAGAATGATAAGGAATATCTTTATTTGGCATGATGTCTGCGGTCAACAGCATAAAACGTGATTGTTGACTTAAATCTGCCGGCCCAGACTTAATCAGGCCCATAGTTGAATTTTTTGCATTCGGGATTTCAACATTGACATCATTTAAAAAACTTAAAGGCAATACCACGATTTTTTTCGCCAAATTGGTAAACCAGCGGTCTGCATAGTCAGTACCATGATGCGGTGCGGCAATGAAAATTGCACGACTAACTGGCTTCAATGCTTTAAAGACAAAACGATCGCGGATAATCGGATGACGTTGTAACTGTGTGTTTTGTTCATAGTTCATGAGTGGAATAGCTTGAGCGGAAATATCTGCATCACTAACCAATAAACGACTGATGATGCCGCCCATACTATGTCCGATAATGACAGCATCTTGAGCCGAAGGCGTATTGGGCTGAACAGTTGCAAATGCCTGTTTGAGTAAAGCATTGATTTGAAAACGACTCTCAAATATTGGCATATTGGTTGAGTAAAACACTTGCCAAACTTGGTAATGATCACGTAGTTTTTGATCACCCATAATATTATTGGTCAGGCCGATCCACGTTTCAGGACTGCTGGCTAATCCGTGAACCATGACAATAATCTTTTTATTGGGTTGATAAGGCTCTAACATAAACACATGTGGCATGCGCAAATGTTCTTCCTTATTCAGAAGTGTCCAATAGCCAGATTGTCCTAATTTATTTTCGGCTAACCAAAGTCCATAAGGCACAGAATAATTGGCTGTTAGGGTATAGGACTGAGATTCAATTTTTGCCTTTTTAAATTGATAGGGATTAAATAATTCAACCTTAAAGTCTGATTGCGGCGACAAAATTTCACTAATGCTGCTATTGGTCTTGGCAGGCTCGGCGATCGCACTGACAGATAAATAGCGTGCTGTATGGATATTGGGGTTGGATTTATTTGAATAATATTGTTCAGGATCTAGTACAAAAGGCTGCGCAGCAGACAGATCCGTAGCTTTTTTGACTAAGACAAATTCAGAACCAATGCCTTCCTGACGGTTAATGGTTTTTAAGCCTGAAAAATTAAAATTATAGCTCGACAGTAATTTATCAATGTCCGCATTTTTGATTTCAGGATAATGTCATAGTTAAAATGATAAAGCGATGAACCCAACATTAAACTTTCAGGCATTTGCTGATAGTCAAAGCGGGTGAATGATGAGGTGATCAGACGTGATAAAGCCACATTATAAAAGGTGCGGACTTGTCCCTGACGCAAATCAAATAAGCGTTCTTCTGGGGCTTGAGCGGATTTAAATAGATAGACATAGCTGTAACGCAGACTGAAATCAAAGTCTGCAAGCTGCTGATCCATACACATTTTAATTTTGCTTGAAGCTAATTTTCCGCTGTGTTGTTTTAAGCTTTTTTTGCATTGTGGATTTTGATCGGCGCTTAAAGCACGTGCCATGTACAGCTCACTTGCTGATGCATAGACTTGAGCAATATCTAAAGTTTCATTGTTACGCATTTTGTGAATACAACTTTCAAGCGCATTTAAACAAGATTGGTCGCTTTCATTCACCATTAACAGGATTTGATGGCTAAATGTACTGAGCTTCTGATGGGTTAATATGCTATCTGTTTTATTATTTAGTGACGCACTGAGTTGATTTTCTTGTAATTTGACCAATTGGCATCCACTGAGCAAACTCAGGCTGATGATACACATAAAACGAGCGGGTAAATGCGTGAAAGGCATCATTGGAAAGGTCACAGGCATCTATTTTTTGTTATTTTAACCTTTATAAAATAGTAAAAATAGGGCAGGTGTTACAGCGCTCAATCCAAGAAAATTACTACGTATACATCCTTTCTATAAGCTAATGTACGAATGCTGTAATACAGAAAAGTTGATCTGAGGTTCAAACAATATCACGTATTAAATTTAATCTAATTGTGCTGCTGGTTTTTTAAGGTCATATTGAGCAATTTATGATGAATGAATCTAAGTTTATCCGATACCGGATTCGACAACGTAAATGGATAAGCATCATCTAAGCCCATGCTGCGGTTCAGTGCATTTAAATTAAAGGTCAAGGTCATCCAGTGTTGCAGCAATAGGTCAAAATCCTGAGCGCCAATCGGGTTTTCTTTCAGTTCTAAATTATTCAAATCTGACTTATTGGTTTTGACCACTAATCCTGCATAGTAGGCGGTTTCAAGAGTGTCCATCATGTGCAAATAATGCGCCCATGTTTCCGCCCAATCTTCCCAAGGATGCGTACTGGCATAGGAACTAACATAGTAATCCGCCCAATTTTGCGGCGCACCGTCATTATAATGTCGTTTCAAAGCTTCACTATAATCCTGTCGTTCATCACCAAACAGTTCCCGAAATTCATCAATCAGCTCTGGGTGTAAATGTTTAATCAAATCAAAATAATAATGACCACTTTCATGTCTAAAATGACCTAGAAGTGTACGGTAGTTTTCACCCATTTTTATACGCGTTGTTTCGCGGTAAATCACATCTGCTTCACTGGCATTCAAGGTAATAATTCCATTGGCATGACCGGTCATAACAGGTGTATTTTCTGTTGGCATCAGAAAATCAAAACGAAGTCCAAAACGGTCATCTTGGCTGCGTTTAGGACGCGGCATGGTATTGAGCTGCTGCATTAAATACAAAAAACGCCGTTTAGCATGTTCCAATCGTGCCCAGTACACAATATGGTCTGGGTTATCTAAGTTGGGAATGGTGTGCGTGAGCAGGCAAGACTCACAATAAATTTCCTCACTGTCAGCAGGCACCATCCAGTTACATATCTGATGATGCTGATAATTATGACAAGGTTTAAAGCGTTTTCCCTTTATTTCAGGATTTAACGCAAGCCATAACGTACTGCTGTGCTTTTCAAAACAGCCCATTTGCTTTTCAGAGGCAATATAGCCCAGCGCAGTCTGACAATTGACACAGTGTGAATTGGCAAAAAAGATTTGGTTAGAACATACCGCGCAGCTGAAATACTTCATAGGCGTTGAGTGATGAATAGAATGATCAATCAGTATAAATGATGTTCAATGTTGATGAAATAAATTGAACTTCGAGTTTGTTACATGCCGGTCAATGCTCTTGTTTAAGAACAACGACCTTTAGAAATAGTCTTTCATCAAATAATACATCGCAGCAATAGTGCAAAGGGGTCTCGATGAGTGCATTTATTGCACAAATCATGAACAGTAAAATTTAAAAGAAAGTTAAAAGAACAAAATAATCGATCATTTTTTGTATTTCTCACTTGGCACAGATTCTGCATTTCTATCGATATTACGAAATAAATATTTTGTATTACTCAAACAGGAGATGCATATGAACCGCCATCAATCTGCAACATTTCTGCATCAATTAAAGCAATTTTTTATTGAGCTACTGAGCGCCCGTGCGGGTTTCTATATTCAGCAAAAAAAATAAGGAACAACAGTGCCTAAACGAAAGCTGGCGCGTATCAGTATTACCGTGCCTGAAAAAACAGTTGATGCTTTGGATCAAAAAATTGTCGATCAGCATTATGAGAGCCGTTCTCAGGCCATTGTCGACATGATCAATAAGCATCTGATTGCCGATCAGGAGCAGCGTAACGAAGTAATGGTCGGCACATTTACCTTACTTTATGACGCAAGTAGTACGGCGCTACGTATTCAGCTTTTAGATTTACAGCAGCAGTTTTTAGAACAAGTGGTGAGTTCGCTGCATATTCAACTCGATGACCACAAAATTTTAGAAGTCATGATTCTGCAAGGCGTCAGTTCAGAGCTCAAAGTTATCAGTCAGCATTTTTCAGCACTTAAAGGTGTGATTAAAGGACATTTGGAGTTAATGGACGCTGTAATGCCGCCAATTCCGCAAAATGCAAAGAATTAAGGAGTTTTAAAATGGGCCAATTATATCGTTCACAAGGTCAGTTTAAAGACCGAATCACAGACCAACAGCAAGCACATGCTAATGCAGGTAACCAAAGACCAAATCGTGCAAAGCACAATGCTCAATCTGTCAGCAATCCGAATACACCATCGTTTTTGTACACCAATACCAAATTTAACTGTAATGCCATTGGGGAAATCGCACTATGATCAAAAAAGCCTGCTTATCTGCATCCGTTTTGACCGCCATCTTACTAGGTGGTTGTGACAATACGGCCAAAACACCTGAACCAAATGCTCAGGCAGAAGGCACTGTCAATACAAAAGCCATCACAATTGGCTATAGCGACTGGCCTGGTTTTGTCGCATGGCAAGTTGCTATTGAAAAAGGCTGGTTGAAAGAAGCCGGTGTCAATGTAGATTTTAAATGGTTTGATTATTCAGCCTCACTATCTGCATTTGCGGCAAATCAGTTGGATGCTGTTTTGGTCACTAACGGCGATAACTTAGTTACGGGTTCTGGCGGTACGAAAGGCGTCATGATTATGGCGACGGACTATTCTGCGGGTAATGATGTCATCATTGCTAAAGATGGCATCAATAGTCTTGCCGATTTAAAAGGAAAAAGTGTCGCGACTGAAAAAGGCTTGGTTGATCATTTGCTTTTAGCGACGGCTTTGGATGATGCAAAAATTCAAGCTTCTGAAGTGAAGTTGGTCAACACCATGACCAATGAGCTGCCACAAGTATTTGCAAGTCCTGATATTGCAGCGATTGCCGTGTGGCAACCGGTCGCAAATCAAGCTTTGAAAGCGGTAGCAGGTTCTAAAATCATTTATACATCGAAAGATAAACCCGGTCTGATTTACGACACATTAACCGTCAACATGACGCATTTATCTGCCAACAAAGAAGAATGGAAAAAAATCATTCAAGTTTGGGATAAAACGGTTAAATACATCAACGACCCTGCAACGCATGCCGATGCAGTGAAAATCATGTCAACCCGAGTTGGTGTTGACCCTGCACAATATGAACAGTTTATTGGAGGCACACATTTATTGGACTTGGCTGCCAATAAACAAGTCTTTAAAAAAGGTACAGGATTTGATTCACTTTATGGCTCGAGTTATCACGTGAACAAATTTAATGTTGCCAATGGCATTTATAAAACCGAAATGGATGTCGATGGATCAATCTATCCAACGTTGGTTGAAGAACTGAAATAAGTTGAAATATAGCTAAAAAAAGCCCTGAATGATGTAAAAATTTCAGGGCTTAACAACATCAAATTAATATCCATAAAAAATAACGAAGGGCAGAACTCAAGCTTCTTCATCCATCGCATTGGAATATAACTTCACACCCAATTTGATTCGGTCACGGCCTTGGCTCATACGCCAGCGATTGGTATCGCGCAGTGAATAGACACAGCCGCAGTATTCCTGCTGATAAAATTCTTCTTTTTTACTGATTTCCAGCATACGTACAGCACCGCCATTTTTACGCCAGTTATAGTCCCAATAGGTTATTCCGTCATAATGTGAAGCTGAACGATGCCCGCAGTCATTAATCTGCTGCATATTTTTCCAGCGTGAAATACCCAATGAACTGCTGATTAGGCTAAAGCCATGTTCTGCCGCATATAATGCAGTACGTTCAAAGCGCATATCAAAACACATGGTACAGCGGAGGCCTTTTTCAGGCTCATTTTCATAGCTTTAGCGCGAGCAAACCAATTGTCTGGCTCATAGTCAGAGTCAATAAACGGAATGTTATGTTTCTCGGCAAAGCGGATATTTTCCTCTTTACGGATTTCATATTCTTTCACAGGATGAATATTGGGATTGTAAAAGAAAATTGAAAAATCGATACCTGATCCAATTAATGTTTCCATGACTTCGCCAAAGCATGGTGCACAGCAAGAGTGGAGTAAAAGCTTGTCATGACCTACTGGGAGAGTCAGTGTCTGAGGTTCTAATTTATTAGACATGATTTTAAGAAGGTATAAGTATAAACCGAATATTTTAGCGATTCCTTAACATACCAAAGCTCGAATATGCTGATTTTTTCTAAGTACAAGTTGAGTCATATTCAGTATATTGACTAAAAAGCTGAAACGACATGAATATATGCTTATTTCATATTTTGTTTATCTATTTATGGCAAGGTTTAAGAACTTTATAGCTCAGGACAAAAGTATATTAGTGTTACAGATTCAATATTAAAACAATTAGTGATTTGATCTTTTTTCATTTTAAAGTTAGAAAAATTCACCCTAATGAATAAATCGCTAAATTTTGAGAGTGGAGATTTTGAGCCAATCTGTACGATTCTACACATTTCAGATGTGTGTTTGAATGAAAAAATTTTCATTGAATTTTTTTTAAGCCCTTATTTATATTAAATAAAATTTAAATGCTACCTGGGTGGCAGTTTTTTTATCGCCAGTTGAATGATGCATAGTTGAAGAAAATTCATTGTATTTAAATCTTAAACATGAATTTATCTCACTTTGAGTTGAGGTTAAATCATTTTTATTCATCTTAAGTTTCACGTATAAATTACTTCATACAGAAATTTTGATTATTTTTAATTTTAGGGTAGTGAATCTCCATGAGTCATAAATTTGCATGTTCAATCAAACGTATTCGCTTTGATGAAAACTATGAGCCAGCAGACAATACACGTCTAACAACGAACTTTGCCAATTTGGCACGTGGTGAACACCGTGAAGAGAATCTGCGCCGTACTTTGGCAATGATTAATAACCGTTTCAATAGTTTAGCTACTTGTGACAACCCAAATGCGGATCGTTATTCACTTGAAATTGACATCATTTCCGCTGAACTCGATGTAGAGGGTAATGGTCAAACTTTCCCGTTTATTGAAACTTTAAAAAGCACCATCATCGACCATAAAACCAATGAACGCATTGAAGGCATGATCGGCAACAGTTTTTCATCGTATGTACGTGACTATGACTTCAGCGTAGTATTACCAGCACTCGGTTGCAAATTCAATGAAAAACCTGAAGATTTTGGCGATTTGCACGGCAAGCTTTATCAACACTTGATCAATTCAGAAGTATTCAAAGCTGAATTTAAAAAACAGCCTGTGATTTGCTTAAGTGTTTCAACGACAAAAACTTATTACCGTACTGCAAATGTACATCCGATCTTAGGTGTGGAATACACCAATGATGACCATTCACGTACCGATGACTATTTTGCAAAAATGGGCTTAAGTGTTCGTTACTTCAAACCTGAAAATGCGACTGCACCATTGGCATTCTATTCAGCAAATAACTTGCTTAGCGACTATACAGATTTCGAACTGATCAGCGCGATCAGCACCATGGAAAGCTTCCAAAAAATCTACCGTCCTGAAATTTACAATACCAATGCGACAGCAGGTTTAGTGTATCAACCAAGCTTAAGCTTTGGCGATTACTCATTAACCCGTATTGTGTACGACCGTGTTGAACGTGGCCAGTTGGCGGTTAAACAGGGCAAATGGACGGAAGAGAACTTTATCCAGCCATATAAAGACATTCTGAATGAGTGGGCGGCTAATTTTAGTATTGAAAATGCAGATGCAGCTTAATTTTAAATCACGCAAATAGATGAAACACGGGTGAGTTAAACCACCCGTTTTAAAGAAAATAGAGATAGAAGATCGAATATGGCCATTTTACTCCCAACTTCAACTGCTGGCAGCTTACCTAAACCGTCTTGGCTAGCTGAACCTGAAAAATTGTGGTCAGCATGGAAGCTTGAAGGCGAAGAATTATTAGATGCAAAACGTGATGCGTTGGAATTATCTTTGCATGAACAAATCCATGCAGGCATTGATATTGTCAGTGATGGTGAACAAACCCGTCAGCATTTTGTAACCACGTTTATTGAACATCTTGAAGGTGTAGATTTCGAAAAGCGTGAAACGATGCGTATTCGTAATCGTTATGATGCAAGTGTACCGTCTGTGGTTGGTGAAGTATCTCGTAAGAAAGCAGTGTTTGTTGATGATGCAAAATTCTTACGCAGCCAAACCAATCAGCCGATCAAATGGGCTTTGCCAGGCCCGATGACGATGATTGATACTTTGTATGATGGTCATTACAAGAGCCGTGAAAAATTGGCTTGGGAATTTGCTAAAATCCTGAATCAAGAAGCTTTAGAGCTTGAAGCGGCAGGCGTAGATATCATTCAATTTGATGAGCCTGCGTTTAACGTATTTTTTGATGAAGTCAATGACTGGGGTATTGCGACATTAGAGCGTGCGCTTGAAGGTTTGAAATGCGAAACAGCCGTTCATATTTGCTATGGTTATGGCATTAAAGCCAATACCGATTGGAAACAAACCTTGGGTAATGAATGGCGCCAATACGAAGAATCATTCCCGAAACTGCAGCAATCGAAGCTGGATATCATCTCACTTGAATGCCAAAACTCTCGTGTACCCATGGATTTAATTGAACTCATCCGCGGTAAAAAAGTGATGGTTGGCGCAATTGATGTAGCAACCAATCAAGTTGAAACAGCAGAAGAAGTAGCAAATACATTACGCAAAGCATTGCAATTTGTAGATGCCGACAAGCTATATCCTTCAACAAACTGCGGTATGGCGCCTTTACCTCGCCAAGTGGCGCAAGGCAAACTAAATGCGTTAAGCGCAGGCGCTGCCATTATTCGTCAAGAATTGACCGCATAAATTCGAGCTGACTCGGTTTCATGTAAGGGCAATAAGGAAATTAAATTTGCTATTGCCCAAACCTGAGAAAGAGATAAGCCATATAGACCATTGAGATTGAAGAGATGATTGAAGCAACTGATTTTAGAAATGCAATGTCTTTATTGACGACTGCAGTCAACGTGATTACGACTGAGGGTGAAGCAGGCATGCATGGATTTACAGCATCAGCCGTATGCAGTGTGACAGATACACCGCCAACTTTGCTGGTTTGTATGAATCAATCATCTCGTTCTCATGCGCATTTTCTTGAAAATAAAGTTCTGTCTGTCAATGTTTTAGGCGCACAGCATGAGCAAATTTCCAATGCCTTTGCTTCAAGCAAATTCAATTCGGAAGAGCGTTTTAAATTGGGTTCTTGGACCACATTAGAAACAGGTTCACCAATATTAAAAGATGCTTTGGTCGGTTTCGATTGTCAGATTGAACAGATTCAAGAAGTGGGTACGCACAGTGTGTTTATGTGCCGTGTGGTTGCAATCAAGCAAAGTCAGCAGGAGGAAAGCTTGGTATATTTCAACCGCGCTTATCATGCTGTGGGTCAAGTGGAGTTGGCTTAAACCAGTCAGACTTCTTCAATACATCTCTTTAAAAGTATCTATTTCGTGGAACTCATTACTTTCTTAATTATTGGCGCATTTGCTGGTTTTGCTGCAGGGCTGTTTGGCGTTGGCGGCGGTACCATCATTGTGCCATTGCTCTATATTGTTTTTAGCCAAATGGGCTATAGCCCCGATGTGATTATGCATTTGGCGCTCGGCACATCTTTGGCTACGATTGTTGTGACATCGATCAGCTCCTTGATGGCGCACAATAAAAATGGTGCTGTGATTTGGCCTGTATTTAAAAATTTAGCTCCGTCTATGGCGATTGGTTGTTTTGCAGGCGCGGGTATTGCAGGCTGGCTGTCAGGCTTACATCTGCAAATGATTGTCGGTGTGTTTTTACTTTGGGTGGCTTATACCATGTTTATGGGTGCAAAAAAGCCAGTCGATCCAAATAAAACACTACCATCTACAGCTAAACAAATTGCAGCAGGTTCGGGTATCGGCGTTGCATCGGCCATCTTCGGGATTGGCGGCGGCAGTATTACGGTACCGTATTTAACGGCAAATGGCGTGGTGATGCAAAAAGCGGTCGGGACGTCTGCGGCTTGCGGTTTACCCATTGCCATTGCTGGTGCATTAGGCTTTATGTTTTTTGGTATGCAACAGCAAGTTGAAATTCCAAATACCATTGGCTTTATTCATATCTATGCCTTTTTGGGCATTAGTGTGATGAGTTTCTTTACGGCTAAATATGGCGCGAAAACTGCGCATGCGCTTTCACCAGCAGTACTGAAAAAATGTTTTGCTGTGCTGTTATGTATTGTTGGATGCTTTTTTCTAGTGAAAGGCATTTTATAGAAGCCGACTGATCACAGTTAATTCATTCGAAACGTATGCTCTAGTGTGCAACAGCAAGCTAGAGCATTTTTATCTATAGCAATTTAAGTCTTTAAAATTTCAGAGATATTATTTAAAAACTTCATTTTAAAACTGACATTTCAAAGCTCTGTGCTTTTAGAAAAAACATTAATAATCACAATACCCAATAAAATAAAGGCCAAACCAATCATGGCAGGCAGGTCTAAATTTTGTTTAAACACAATCCAGCCCACACAAGAAATCAGTACAATGCCTGCAGCAGACCACATGGCGTAGGCCAATCCCATTGGAATCGATTTAAAGGTCAAACCTAAAAAGAAGAGTGCAATGGCATAGCCCAATACGGTAAAAATAATCGGTACTAGTTCAGTAAAGCCATTGCTGGCTTTTAAGGCGGACGTGGCAATCACTTCAGCAATGATTGCGATGAGCAAATATATAAACGACATTGATTTCCTATAGACATTCTACGGCATGGTACAAGAGGTGCTGTTTTTCATTTTGCAACCAATCTGTACTTTCTGTCGTGGTATCAGTGCGACGCTGAAATGCATAATGTGGAACATAAATATCCACCTCGAACATCAGCTGTATTGCTTGACCATTAATAATGACGTTTTGCATTAAATGTGTTTCATCAATAACTTTGAAATGATCAAAGTTAAGTGGTTGATCTTGCTGAGATGAAGTCGTTGTATAGTGCTTATGCAGACCATCTACAGCGATAGATACTTCAAAGCTTTCAATCACCGTTTCATACATAGTAGGTGCAGATGATATATCGATGCTGGCAACAGTTTGCTGATCTGTAGGTAAACGACTCAGTGCAAAGGCCACATGCTTATCACAAATAATTAAACCGCCATCCATCTGCAATGGCTGATGGCTTTCTACATCTAAAGCTGACTTCAAGCGCAGGCCTAAAAATAACCCTTCATGCACTTGTTGACGCCAGTCTTCGACATACGCATTGCTTGGAGAGAATTCTAAAATACAGTTGCCAATCGCATGTAGTTTTGCAGGTTCTGGCCATTGCACATGATTTTGATAATTTGAGTGTGCTTTAACGTCCCAAGACAATAATTGTTGTTTAGCATCCCATAGGGTGTTACCAATCCAGCCTTGACGCTCATTCACTGGCGTATTTTCTTGGCTTTTTAAACGTAGATCGATGGTGAAACTACGTGACTGAAACCAATACACAATGGTCTTTTCATCCGTCAAACCATTTGAAAAACTAATGCTTTTACGGCGAAAAGCACCATATAAATAGTCTGGAATAGGACCTGAAACCTCTTGGCTGGCTGGAAGTTGTGCTAAAGCCTGAAATAGATTCATGCGCTTGCTCCTTGTGCTTCTGTATTTTCATCCATACCAAATGATGACAATGGCACAGCATTTCTAAGACTTAGCTCTCCTGAAGCGATACGTTTTTTGAGATAACTAAAGGTTTGCGCGGTTTGATTAAATAAATGTTCGCCACCAATTAGGGGCTGATATTTGGGCGCTTCAGTAGAATGTACAGGCTCAATGATCGTGTCGTAATTGCATGCACAGAACAGAGGGAAAGAGTAGCGCTCTTCAGAGACTTTTTTAACACGGTGCTTGGTGGCCAAATATTTGCCATTCGACAAAATTTCCATCATGTCGCCAATATTCATCACCAAAGTATTTTCAATCAATGGAATATCCATCCATTCACCTTGTTTATTTAATACTTGTAAACCTGGTGCCGTCGGCAAGAGCAGTGTAAAGCACTCATAATCTGTATGCGCGCCAATACCTTCGGCATCTTTCACTTCAGGGTTATAGGGATAATGGATTAGACGCAGTTGGCTGGTCGGATGGGTAATTTTGCAATCAAAAAAATGCTCATCTACATTCAATGCTAAAGCAAAGGCCTGAAAAATCTGCTCGCTAATACTGCGTAAATGGCAGTAATAATCACAGACCGTACTCTTAAATGTGGCGTCATCTGGCCATAACGTAGGGCCCAGCAAGGGAAATGCCGTCGTTTCGCCGTGGTAATCATAATTGATGTCATAGGCTTCTTTTAAGTCATAGCTGTTGCCTACAAACTGTTCTTCACCAATTGGCACATAGCCACTGTGATTTTTCGACAGCCCAATAAAGTGTTGCATTTTACTGGCAGTATCTTGTTGGAAATAGCGCTTTGCCACCTGAATCAATGATGTCGCAAAATCAAAATTGAACTGATCACCTTTTAAATATAGAAAACCAACATCTTTACAGGCTTGATCCAAAGCGGTTGCTACTTCTAAACGCTCTGACAATTCCGTGCTTTGCATTTTTGAAATATCAACAAGTGGCAAAACATAAGATTCATTCATCTTCAATTCCTATAAAGTTGGCCGTCCAACGCTGTAGTTACATCATTTAGGCCGTCCTAAAGATGAAGAGGGATTAATCCAGTTATTTTTGTGTACTGACTTGGGTCATACGCGGAATTTTCGGTAAGTTCTCCATTGCAGGGTCGAGCTCGTCTTCCTGCGCATGTACCAAGAAATCCACCCGTTCGCGCAGTTGTTTAAATTCAGGGCTCAGCATGAGTTCAGGATTACGAGGACGGGGCAAATCGACCTCAATAATTTCTTTAATTTCACCAGGATTGGCTTTGAGCGCCACAATACGATCCGCCAATAAAATCGCTTCATCCATATCATGTGTCACAAAAATAATCGTGATATCAATGTTTTGCCAAAGATCCATTAAATGTTTTTGCATTTTTTGACGGGTATGCGGGTCAAGCGCGCCAAACGGCTCATCCATCAATAATATTTTGGGTTCATTGACCAATGCGCGGGCAATGGCAACGCGCTGTTTCATCCCACCAGAAAGCTGATGCGGGTACTGATCTTGGTATTTTTCTAGACCAATAATATCAATCCATTCGCGGGCGCTGGATTCAGCCGAAGCATTGCTGGCACCCTTCATTAAAGGGCCGAACATCACATTTTCTTTGACCGTTTTCCATGGAAAAAGCGTGTAGCCTTGAAACACCATGCCACGCTCAGGGCTTGGGCCTTCAATGGCTTGGCCATCGACCAGCAATTCACCGCTACTGTAAGGGTCAAGTCCAGCCACAATTCGGCTAAAGGTCGATTTACCGCAACCCGATGGGCCAATCACGCAGATAAATTCACGTTTATGAATCTTTAAATCCAACTGATTTAAAATAGTGCGTTCAGTTTTGCCGTGCTTAAAACTTTGTGTAAGTTTTTTTGCTTCTAAAATGACAGGGCGTGCATAAATTGCATCGAAATAAGTGCTGGCATTAAACTCTGTGCTGTTCATTATTTTGCTCCTGCTTTCCATTTAAATAGACGTTGACCGAGTTTCATTAGCACTACATCGCATACCAAACCAATCACTCCAATGATGAGGATCGCGGCATAGACATTGTCAAAGTTTTGGTAACGCGCTTGTTGGGTGATAAACCATGTAATCCCAGATGTTGTGCCGATTAGTTCAGATACGATCAGATAAGTCCAAGCCCAGCCCAGCAATACACGTAGGTCGCGGTAAATGTCAGGAAGCGCCGCCGGAATCACCACATGAAATAAGCTTTTCATTTTATTGGTACCCAGCGTAAAACCTGCTTCAATCAAGCCACGGTCAACCATCCGTGTGGTATTGGCGATAATTAGAATTTGCTGAAATAGCGTCCCGATCACGATAATGGCGATTTTAGGTGCATCATTAATGCCTAAAATCGCAACGGCCAAAGCGCCAAAAGCAGGAGCGGGCAAGTAGCGAAAAAACTCAACAAAGGGTTCGGTCAGTTGAGATATTTTTTGAGAAAAACCGCAAAGAATACCGAGCGGAATACCGATGAGAGAGGCAATAAAAAATGCGCTGAACACAATTTTAATACTGTGCCATAAGCTTTGATGAAACCATGGGGCATCAGGTTGGGCAGGCGGGGTAATAAAGGCTGTAACCAGCGCTTTTGCCACTTCATGCGGTGCAGGTAGATAGATTGGATTGACCAGTTTACCTTGAGGTGGCGCTAAACCAGCATTGACCGCAGATTGCGCTTCGGCATAAAACACCGCTTTGTCTACACGGCTATCCACCTGAAAATAAGGCACACTGCCTGACTGCGTAATTTGCACCTGCGGGTGCCATAAAAATGGCAAATAACTCACTGCACACCAAATGAGCACAGGAATTAAAAATGATCCTAAGCCAAGCAATAGCTTACTTTTTGGACTGAGCTCTCTTGCGACATAACCCATACTGACCAAGCCCCAATATTACTTTTTTAATAAAACGTAATACTGTTAAGCAATTTGAATGCCAAACGTGTTTATGCCGTCATTTATTGGACTTAAGCCAAGTTAGATAGGCTATAAACAGCAAAAAGCCTGCAAAAGTAGCAGGCGATATCATTTTTTTGATCGATACTGATGCCAAAATGTACTTTTATGGCGCAAGCAATTGCAAAAAAAGTTTTTTCATTCCTTCACTCGAACCCGCTTTAATCAGTTGATACTGCTCAGGTACACGCTGATAATCTGCTTTCGGGTCGATATAAAATGCACGGCAGTTGGCTGGGATTTCGTGAATCAATCCAGCCACAGGATAGACAGCCAGACTCGTACCAATCACAATAAAAATATCTGCTGTTTGCACACTCACACTTGCATCTTCGTAGGCAGGAACTGCTTCGCCAAACCAGACTACATGTGGCCGTAAAGGATATCCTTCAGGGCATTTATCAGTATCTAAGTTTAAATCAGCACCTTCAATGGGAAACAATTCCTGCGTATATTGCGCCTGAGGGCCAGAGCTTTTTGCGTAACGAATATTTCCATGCAGATGTAGTACATTTTGACTGCCTGCACGTTCATGTAGGTCATCAATATTTTGAGTAATGACTTGTACATCAAAAAAATCATCGAGTTCAGCAATTAATTTATGCGCTGCATTTGGCTCTGCGGCTAAAATATGTTTACGGCGTTCATTATAAAAACGCTGTACTAAAGAAGGGTCACGTGCCCAAGCTTCAGGTGTGGCCACATCTTCAATACGATGCTGTTCCCAAAGACCATCACTGTCACGGAAAGTATTGATGCCGCTTTCTGCGCTCATGCCGGCACCTGAAAACACCACAATTTTTTGCATAGATATATAGCCTTATATTTTAATTGATGCGTCCATTAGGCACGGTTACATGTATTGAATGGATGATTCAGCGAATTTACTGTACTCAAAATATAGCGATTACTTCAACTGATCTGGTGCAATTCTTGTAGCACCCAATCGACAAATTTTTGTATTTGCGGTGAACTGTCTTGGCTCGAATGGACTAAATAATATTTTCGGCTACCGTGCAGTTTTTTATTTGATGCAATCACCAATTCTTTTTTTCTCAGTTCAGCTTCAATCAGCATTTGTGGAATCAGTGCCATACCCATGCCATGACTGGCGGCCACAGAAAGCATAGAAAATAGTTCATGTCGCTGACCATCAAATGGTTTGGGATGCTGAAGCTGATGGGCTTGAAACCATTCTTGCCAAATACTTGGACGGGTTGTTTGCTGTAATAAGGGAAATTGAAGTAACTCTTCATCGCTTAAATTAAAACTGTGATCATCGGTCATTTACGCAAGTGGAAAGTTGTTTTCAATCAATTTGGGGGAACAAACGGGAACCACTTCTTCATCCATTAAATAATGCGCTTGAATACCCGGCCAATGCTCAATTTGCTGTTGCGTTCCTGCAAAAATCGCCGCGTCAAAGACATTTTCATTAAACAAAAAAGGTTTGGTACTGGTTTCTAAATGCACGGTAATTTCAGGATGCTGCGCATTTAATTTATGTAATTTTGGCAACAGCCAACGTGTGGCAAAGGTTGGCACAACGCCCAGCTTTAAAGTGCCGCCCAAGCCTTTGTGCATCATAATATCTGAAGTGCTTTTTTCGATACCTTGCAAAAAGGGTTTAATACTTTTTGCATATTGCTTGCCTGCTTCTGTGAGATCGACACCGTGACGTGTTCTGCTAAATAGCATTACACCTAAATATTCTTCAAGCTGTTGAATTTGGCGCGACACGGCACTTTGCGTAATAAATAACTCTTGGGAAGCATGCGTATAACTCGCGTGTTTTGCAGCAGATTCAAAGCAAATTAAGCTTTGCAATGACGGAATATTGCGCCGCATAGATAAAGTCCTTTTTATCGATAGGTATCACAAAATGGCATATAAGAATGATTTTCATATACCACTATAGTCTATAAATAAAGCAATCCGCAGTTCAAATCAGTGGCTAAAGTGCTTAACACGCTGTGAGCCAAGCTTAGGTATGCGAAAGGCGCATATCTACATGCAAATTAATCGTTTGAATGAATCACTTTTCACACATAGCATCAAATAAAACAACGAAAACCTGAAAAAGCAGAGGATGCGATGAATCAAATGGTCAATGTAAAAAAGGCAAAAGTACAATTTAACTGGCAAGACCCGTTTCTTTTGGAACAGCAATTAACTGAAGAAGAACGCATGGTCCGTGATACTGCACATGCTTACTGCCAAGAGCGTTTACAGCCACGTGTACTCGAACAATTTCGACATGAAAAAACTGATGCATCAATTTTCCGAGAAATGGGTGAGCTTGGCTTACTTGGCCCAACGATTCCAGAGCAATACGGCGGCGCAGGTCTAAACTATGTTAGCTATGGATTAGTTGCACGTGAAATTGAATATGTAGATTCTGGCTACCGCTCTATGGCCAGCGTGCAAAGTTCTTTGGTGATGGTGCCAATTAATGAATTTGGCTCTGAAGAGCAAAAACAGAAATACCTGCCAAAGTTGGCAACAGGCGAGTACATTGGCTGTTTCGGCCTGACTGAGCCTGATCATGGCTCTGACCCGGGTAGCATGATTACTCGTGCAAAAAAAGTGGATGGTGGTTACCGTCTAACTGGCGCAAAAATGTGGATTACCAACAGCCCAATTGCCGATGTGTTTGTGGTTTGGGCGAAAGAAGTATCGCCTGAAGGTCATGTAGGAGACATTCGCGGATTTATTTTAGAAAAAGGCTGGGACGGTCTATCAGCGCCTGCGATTCACGGTAAAGTTGGCTTACGTGCATCAATTACCGGTGAAATTGTCATGGACAATGTCTTTGTTCCTGAAGAGAACGCTTTTCCAGAAGTACGTGGTTTAAAAGGCCCATTTACCTGTCTAAACAGTGCACGTTATGGTATCGCTTGGGGCGCAATGGGCGCAGCTGAGTTCTGCTGGCATACAGCGCACCAATACACCATGGACCGTAAACAGTTTGGCCGACCATTGGCAGCGAATCAGTTAATTCAAAAGAAATTGGCGGATATGCAAACTGAGATTGCCTTGGGGCTACAAGCTGCGCTTCGCTTTGGACGTATGAAAGATGAAGGTTTAGCTGCAGTAGAAGGCACATCACTCATTAAACGTAACAACTGTGGCAAGGCTTTAGATATTGCCCGTGTAGCGCGTGACATGATGGGCGGAAATGGTATTTCTGATGAGTTTGGTGTTGCCCGCCATTTGGTTAACCTCGAAGTCGTCAACACTTATGAAGGCACACATGATGTACATGCACTGATTCTAGGTCGTGCGCAAACAGGCATCGCGGCTTTTGGTAACTAATTGAATTATATATCGATAAGGTGCTCTGCATAGAGTGCCTTAGAGACTTTTTATGTAAAAATAAACTTAATCAATAAAGGATTCATCGTGAAACACTCTTGTAACTCTGTGCAATAGCCTGAGCAGTGATGAAATAAAAAGAATAAAAAAGGCAAATGTGCAGACATAGGAATGCCGATGACTCATTTGGGAAAATGAGGAACAAGGAAATGAATAACGAAATGCAAAACGGAGCAGGAACGCTCAAATTGCCTTCTAACGTGGGCACGATGCATCGGATTACCAGCAACACTTGGAAAATGGCCTTTATTTTTGCCTTTATTTCCTTGGTGATTGATGGTGTAGACATCATGTTGCTGTCATTCAGCCTGACCAGTTTAAAGGCTGAATTTGGTTTAAGTACATTTCAAGCTGGAATGCTCGGTAGTTCTTCTTTAGCAGGGATGGCGCTGGGTGGTATTTCGGGTGGATGGGCGTGCGATAAATTCGGCCGTGTGAAAACCATTGCTTGGTCGGTCGTATTTTTCTCGATCATGACCTGTATCTTAGGCTTTACCCAAAGCTATGAACAATTTTTAATTTTACGTTTTATTGGCGCTTTTGGACTGGGTTCTCTTTACATGGCGTGTAATACGCTCATGGCAGAATATGTGCCAACCAAATATCGAACAACGGTACTTGGGACTTTGCAAACCGGTCAAACCGTGGGTTATATCGTTGCAACGCTGCTGGCGGGTGCCATTATTCCAGATCACGGCTGGCGGATGCTATTTTATGTCACCATTATTCCTGCTGCTTTTGCCCTGATCTTTATGCGTTTTGTTCCTGAACCAAAATCTTGGCAGGAAGCAAAAATTGAGCAGATAAAACGCCGTGAATTAAAGCTTGAACCTGTACAGCAGCAAGCTGCAGCCAAGCAAAACGCACCTTCTGAAAGCATTTATAAACGTATTTTTGGACATACCAATCATCGCAAAATGTTTTTCCTTTGGATGTCGACCGCTGCATTTCTACAATTCGGTTATTACGGTGTCAACAATTGGATGCCAACGTATTTAGAAACTGAACTCAGCATGAACTTTAAAGCCATGACTGGCTATATGGTAGGTGCATATACCGCCATGATTTTGGGTAAAATTTTAGCAGGCTATGCCGCTGACAAGTTCGGACGTCGTATTACCTTTGTGTTTGGTACGGTAGCTACGGCAGCATTCTTACCGATCATCATTTTCTATAACACACCAACCAACATCGCCTATTTACTCGTAACTTTCGGTTTCCTATACGGTATTCCATACGGTGTAAATGCAACTTATATGGCAGAAAGCTTCTCGACGGATGTACGCGGTACGGCTATTGGCGGTGCTTACAATATGGGACGTTTAGGCGCAGCCATAGCACCAGCAACCATTGGTATGATTGCCGCTGGCGGATCATTCACCATGGCCTTTATTGTAATGGGTGCTGCTTACTTTATTGCAGGTGTTATTCCAGGCTTGTTCATCCGTGAACGCCAATATGACCCACAGCAAGCATCACTTTCTTCAGATGCGGAAAAAGAAAAACTGGCAAGTTTAGATACACATGTTGCTGATGCAGAGCAAAAAGCGTCTGCAAAAACTGCAACAGTAAAATAATTAAAAATATCTGTGCCATAGCTCAATACTATGGCACATCTGGAGTGAACTATGGGTGCATTAAAAGGAATTCGCGTATTGGACTTAAGCCGTGTTTTGGCAGGTCCTTGGTGCGGTCAAATATTGGCTGATTTAGGTGCAGAGGTAATCAAAATTGAGCGTCCTAAAGTCGGGGATGATACCCGTATGTGGGGACCACCTTGGATGCCAAATCAGCAAGGTCAAGCGACGAAAGAATCAGGCTATTACCAATGTGCGAACCGCAATAAATATTCTGTAGCCATTGATATTGCTAGTGAAGAAGGGCAAGCCCTAGTCCGTGAAATTGCTAAAACGGCAGATGTCGTGATTGAAAACTACAAAGCAGGCTCACTTGCCAAATATGGTTTGGATTATGCATCGCTCAGTGCGCTAAATCCAAATATCGTATATTGCTCAATTACAGGTTTTGGTCAGGATGGGCCACGCGCGGAAGAACCAGGCTATGACTTTATTATTCAAGGCATGTCAGGTCTGATGAGTATTACTGGTGAAGCTGATGATGTGATGGGTGGCGGAGCACAAAAGGTGGGGGTCGCTGTGGTCGATATTCAGACCGGACTGTACTCAACCATTGCTATTCAGGCGGCATTGTTGGCGCGGCAACATACTGGACGCGGTCAATATATTGATATGTCATTACTCGATGTACAGGTAGCGGCTTTGGCCAATCAAGGTATGAACTATTTGACCTCGGGCAAAGCACCCAAGCGCATGGGAAATAATCACCCGAATATTGTACCGTATCAAACCTTTAAAGCTAAAGATAAAGAATTTATTATTGCCTGTGGTAATGACAAACAATTTAAAGATTTGTGTATTGCGATTGGCTATACAGAACTGCTAGATCAACCAAACTATTTACGTAATCAAGATCGAGTGAAGCACCGTGAAGAATTAATTCCATTATTGAGTGCTTATTTTCTCACTCAAGATGCTCAAGTTTGGGTTGATGCGATTCATGCGGTAAAAGTGCCAGTGGGTGTAATCAACTCTGTAGAAGATGCATTAAATGAACCGCAAATTCAACATCGTCAAATGGTGGTGAATATTCCACATGCTTTAAATCATGATTTTAAAGTGATTGGATCACCGATGAAATTATCTGATACGCCTGTAGAATACCGTCATGCACCACCGCAGTTAGGGCAGCACACAATCGAAATTTTGTCCCAATTTAAAACTGAAGCTGAATTAAATGAATTGGCTGCACAAGGCATCATTGATCAACTCAATCATCCTGCAGCTTAAAATTTCATGGGATTATTCTTCAAACTATTCTTCAATATATGGGCTTAAACGCCTATGTGGAATGAGTGGAGTTAAAAGTTTAGACCGAAGGACTCCAATACTTCGGTCTTTTTCAATATCAATATTCATTTACGGAGTGCTTTTAATGTTAATTTTCTAGATAAAGTATAATTATTCATTAAAGCTTGGGCCTGCAATACGGTCTTTATTTTTTCGTATGAAAGAGATGTCCATACTTTTGCGCCTTGATATTTTTTCTTTAAGCTATAACATTCAAATTCTGGATTATACACAAACCAATTTCCGCAATGCTGCACGCAATAAGCATTTATATGCCTATTTTTCAAGTCTACTAATTGCACAGCAAGATCATCGATACCACCTCCATTGATGAGAGTATAAGCCTTCAAACGAAATAAAGCCCTGCACAATGGCAAGGCTCTATTTTAATAACATTACATTGAATTTGTTCAGCTGCTTATTATTGCTGTATAAAATTCTGCAAAGCCTGATTAAATGCATCTGGCTGTTCGATGTTTGAAATATGCGATGCATTAATTTCAAATAATTGGCTATTTGCAATGCGTTCTTGCATGAATTGACCATCTGCAACTGTAGTTACAGGGTCTTGTTGACCTGCAATAATTAATACAGGTACGTGAATAGACGAGATTTCATTGCGTAAATCCGCTTTAGCCAAAGCTTCACAACAACTTGCATAACCTTCTGGGCTGCCAGCTCCGAGGTCGTTACTCAAAGATTGTACAGTTGCCGTGTTACTTTGGATAAAGGGTTCTGTAAACCATCGTGATGCTGCCGTTTCTGCAATTGGTTTCAGACCTTGTTGACGGACTAACTGTGCACGTTCATTCCAAGCTGATTCTTGCCCAATTTTTGCAGCGGTATTGCATACAATGACATGGTTAAAGCGTTCAGGATGATGTATTGCAAGCCATTGACCTGTTAAACCACCCATCGATATTCCACAAAATGTGGCTTGTTGAATATTTAAATGATCCAATAAATGGATGACATCTGTACCCAATTGATCAAGGCTATATGGCCCTTGAGGGGCAGAAGATGCACCATGACCACGTGTATCATAACAAATGACAAAATAATCCTGCTGCAGCGCCTCTATCTGAGGCTGCCACATGTTGAACTTTGTGCCTAAAGAATTAGAAAACACAATCGCAGGTCGTATGTGGTCACCAAAGGTTGCGTAATTAATCGTTGCATCATTGGATATAAATGTAGGCATGTTTTGAATCCTTAATTTTATAAATCCCCCTAAATCCCCCCTTTGATAAGGTGGACTTTTATTGAGGATTAAACACGTTCAATAATCAAAGCGATGCCTTGACCGACACCAATGCACATCGAACAGAGGGCATATTGACCTGAAATTTCCTCAAGCTGATTTAATGCAGTCGTGACTAAACGTGCTCCAGATGCGCCTAATGGATGACCCAAAGCAATAGCGCCCCCGTTTGGATTAACATGTTTAGCACCATCTTCTAAACCTAATTCACGGGTAACCGCTAAGGCTTGAGCCGCAAAAGCTTCATTCAGCTCGATTACATCCATTTGTTCAAGGCTTAGACCTGTTTGAGCTAACAACTTTTTTATGGCAGGCGCAGGACCAAAGCCCATGATTTTGGGTTCAACACCCACCACCGTTGCCGCAATAATTTTGGCCCGTGGCTTTAACTTAAATTTGTTGACAGCATTATCTGAAGCAATCAGTAGTGCAGCTGCACCATCATTGATCCCTGAAGCATTGCCCGCAGTTACCGTCCCATCAGCTTTCACCACAGGTTTGAGTTTTGCTAAGCCTTCTGCCGTCGTCGATGCACGTGGATGCTCATCTGTATCGACTATCAGTGGGTCGCCTTTACGCTGTGGAATGACGACAGGGATGATTTCTTTCTCAAAAAAACCATTGGCCTGTGCAGCGGCTGTACGGCGCTGACTTTCTAAGGCAAAAGCATCTTGATCAGCACGGTTAATGTTGAATTGTTCTGCCACATTTTCAGCGGTTTGAGGCATGGTTTCCACGCCATACATTTGCTTGAGTATTGGATTGATAAAACGCCAACCCATGGTGGTGTCTTCAATCTTTTGACTGCGTCCATAAGCACTTTCCGATTTACCCATAACAAAGGGCGCACGGGACATACTCTCTACACCGCCGGCAATAATTAAGTCTGCTTCATTTGCTTTAATTGCACGGGCTGCCATCGCAATCGCATCAAGTGATGAACCACAAAGTCGGTTTACAGTTGTAGCAGGAACTTGAAAAGGTACACCTGCAAGTAGCGACGACATTCGTGCAACATTACGGTTATCTTCACCGGCTTGGTTCGCACAGCCGTAAATCACGTCATCAACAGACTCCCAAGCAATACTTGGATTTCGCTGCATCAGTGCCTTAATAGGTAAGGCACCTAGGTCGTCGGTACGTACTGCTGCTAAACCGCCCGCATAGCGACCGAAAGGGGTACGGATTGCATCAATAATATAGGCATTTTTCATTTTATAAATCCTAAAAACTCAGCTCCTCCCTTTTAACGGGAGGTTGGGAGGGATTTACAGGAAGTTAATTTTTGAATATTAATCCTCCCTAAATCCCTCCTTTAATCAAGGAGGGACTTTTTGCTTTAAGCTGTCGTATCTATCAGCTTAGCACCTGTCATTAACTGTAATTCGTCAAAGCTCAAGCCCTCGACTTTTTCAATCACTTTCATGCCTTCAACCGTCACATCAATGACGCACAAATCTGTGTAAATACGATCGACACATTGCAGGCCTGTCGCAGGGTATGACAATTCAGCAACAATTTTCGGTTCACCTTTTTTGGTCACATGGTCTGTAGTAATAAAGACTTTTTTCGCCCCAACAGCCAAATCCATTGCACCACCTACAGCAGGAATTGCATCTGGCGCACCAGTATGCCAATTTGCTAAGTCACCATTTCGGGCAACCTGAAAAGCGCCTAATACTGCAATATCTAAATGCCCGCCACGCATCATGGCAAAAGAGTCACCATGGTGAAAAAAGCAGCCGCCCGTTTGCATAGTGACAAACTCTTTTCCTGCATTAATTAACTCAGGGTCTTCTTCGCCTTTAGCTGGAGGAGGACCAAAAGCCAAAAGTCCATTTTCTGAATGTAGAAAAACATCTTTATCTGTTGGTAAATAATTTGAAATTTTAGTGGGCAAGCCAATGCCTAAATTGACATAAGCACCATCTGGAATATCTTGTGCAACACGTTCTGCAATTTGATCACGGGTTAATTTGGTATAGCTCATGGTTCTTTCCTCACGTGATTTATGCAGATTGCTCAAGCTGTGCAGGTTGAACAGCCACAACATGTTGTACAAAAATGCCAGGGGTAATAATGTGCTCTGGGTCTAATGCACCAAGTTCAACAACTTCAGAAACCTGAGCAATTGTCACATCTGCTGCCATAGCCATAATGGGGCCAAAGTTACGCGCTGATTTGTTGTAAACCAAGTTGCCCCAGCGGTCGCCCTGATGTGCTTTGATTAAAGCAAAATCAGCTTTAATTGGATTTTCGAGGACGAAATCTTTGCCTTCATAATTGAGTGTAGGTTTGCCTTCTGCCAACAACGTACCAAAACCTGTTGGTGTATAAATTGGACCTAAACCCATGCCTGCCGCTTGAATACGGCAAGCCAAATTACCTTGTGGTACAAGCTCAAGTTCTATTTTTCCTGCACGGTATAGCTCATCGAACACCCAAGAGTCCGATTGGCGAGGGAAAGAACAGATCATCTTACGGACAGCACCAGCTTTGAGTAATTTAGCAAGTCCATAGTCACCATTACCTGCATTGTTGTTGACGATGATGAGATCTTTGATGCCAAGTTCAATCAGTCCATCAATCAGTTCAGCAGGCTGACCAGCCGTACCGAAGCCGCCAATCATAATGGTAGATCCATCCTTAATTTGAGAAAGTGCTTCTGTTAAGGAAGCGGTACTTTTATCAATCATGCTACGATCCTTCATCAAGAACGATAAAACTATTTACCTGACTAACCACTTCAGTCATACAAGGCAGATAATCTTTTATTTCAAATATTTACAAACTTAAAAATGCAGAAAATGGATTCCAATCATGTGTTACCCAATTGGAATCCAATCGCATCAGCTGTCATCACTACGAACAGAAGAGGGATGACGATTTAAAGCCATAACTTCAATATTCATATACGGGTAAAGGGGAAGCCCTTGTAAAATGTTGTGTAGCTCTTCATTGCTTTCAACATCAAAAATACTGATATTTGAATATTGACCGGTAATGCGCCAGATATGGCGCCATTTGCCTTGACGTTGTAGATCTTGTGAATAAGCCTTTTCTACAGCTTTAATTTCATTGGCTTTTTCGACTGGCATATCTAATGGAATATTGACATCCATGCGTACTTGGTAAAGCATTTCTTACTCCTAGCTAAATGTTATTTGCGACGTAAGTCATCAATTTTGTTTTCATCAATTTCAATCCCTAAACCTGCTGTGGTCGGAATCTTGAGTTCGAAATCTTGATATTTAAGTGGGGTTTTTAAAATTTCTTCAGTCAACAACAATGGACCAAAAAGCTCAGTGCCATAAGCTAAATTGTCAAAGGTCGAAAAAGCATGTGCCGATGCAATAGTGCCTACAGGACCTTCAAGCATGGTTCCACCGTATAAATCGATACCCGCAAGTTTGGCGATTTTTGAAACCTCACAGCCTTCGATTAAACCGCCAGACTGTGCAACTTTGACTGCAAAAACAGAGGCAGAATTGTGCCGAGCAAGTTGATATGCCGTTTGAGGCCCCATCAGTGATTCATCTGCCATAATGGCTATATCAAAACGACGAGTTAAACGGCGCATCGCGTCAATGTTATCGATTGCGCAAGGCTGCTCAATCAGGTCAACACCACCATCTTGTAACAACTGAATGCCTTTAATGGCATCTAATTCAGACCATGCACGGTTAACATCCACACGTATAGAAATGTCTGAACCTAACGCTTTTTTAATAGCTAAAACATGCTCAACATCAGCTTCAACGGGGCGTGAACCTATTTTGAGTTTGAAAATATTGTGTCGTTTTGCCGCAATCATCTTTTGTGCTTCGGCAATGTCTTTTTCCGTATTGCCAGATGCAAGTACCCAAAGAACAGGCAAGCTGTCACGTAAACGGCCGCCCAATACTTCACTTAAGGGCAGATTTAAACGCTGCGCCAAAATATCGAGTAGCGCCGTTTGAATGGCACATTTAGCAAAGCGATTGCCGTTAATACTACGTTTAATAGCTTGCATGGTTTGAGCAACATTCAAACCAGTGAGAGTTTTCAGTAAAGGACTAAAATAAGTTTCAATATTGGTACGAATGCTTTCAGGGCTTTCTTCACCATAGCCTAGACCACCAATCGTCGTCGCTTCACCCCAACCGATATAACCATCTTCGGTGGTGATTTTAATCAAAACAAGGGTTTGCGTTTGCATGGTTGCAACAGCCATCTTGTGCGGACGGATTGTTGGGATTTCCACGAGCAGGGTTTCAATCGACTTATACATCTTGCGTATTTCTTATCTATCCAACTATTTATATACCCTAATTTAATGTAATATCTTTAACTAGAGCGATTTTGGTATTTTTAGATACTTAAAAGGTATATAAATGGAATTAAGGCACTTACGTTACTTTGTCACCGTGGTTGAAGAGCAAAGTATTACCAAGGCAGCAGAAAAATTATGTATTGCTCAGCCACCTTTGAGCCGCCAAATTCAAAAACTTGAAGAAGAGCTGGGGATTACGTTGTTTGAGCGTGGTTCTAGACCCGTGAAAACCACAGAAGCAGGTATGTTTTTTTATGAGCATGCTGTGCAGATATTGACGCATACCGCCCAGGCCACAACCATGGCACAGCGGATTAATGCCGTCGATAAAACTGTCCGCATTGGTTATGTCAGTTCGCTTTTATACGCATTATTGCCACAAATTATTTATTTATTTCGACAACGCAACCCAGATATTCATGTTGAACTCATAGAATGTGGTACACGCGACCAGATTGAAGCCTTAAAAACCGGTCGAATTGATATTGGTTTTGGACGACTTCGATTAACAGATCCGTCTATTAAACGTGTTTTATTACGAAAAGAAGCGCTACGTTTAGCTATTCATAAAAATCATCATTTGGCTGAATTTAAAGACAAAGGCATTTATCTTTCTCAAATTTTAGATGAACCCATTTTTGCCTATCCAACGACACCGAAACCGAATTTTTCCACGCTCATTCAATCGATATTTACCGAATTAGGACTTGTACCTAAACATTTAACCGAAGTGCGTGAAATTCATATGGCTTTGGGCTTAGTGGCGTCGGGAGAGGGCATTTCCTTGATTCCTGAAAGTGCCAGTGATATTGGCATGCAAAATTTGATGTACATCCCAATCTTAGATTTGGAAGCCTATAGTCCAATCTCTTTGTCGGTACGCAATATGGATCATAGTAATTACATTCCAAAGATACTGGATTGCATTCGTGAAGTCTTCGTTGAAGAAAATATCGACTTACGCGCTATCGATGCAGATGCATAACTAAATTAAGGTTTCATGATCAATGCTGCATAAGATCCGCTGTTCAATGATAGAGTCTTATGGAACATCAACAAATTTAGCCCAAAGCATCCTGATAAATACAAGATTGTGCTATTTCAAAAACCTTTTCATCTTCAATATTTAATTGATCGTATTGCTGCATTTTTTGAATCATCCATTCAAAGTCTGAAGTTTGTGGCGCTTGGGTCTTGCCAAAATTTTGAATGATGCTTTTGATCCGATGAAAAGCCTCGACGTGAATCTGCTCAGAACAATCAAAACGGATGATGTGATATTGTTTTAACAAAGAAAATATTTCTGAGAAATGTGTTTGTTGAAGTAGATCGTTTTGTGCTTTTTGGATGGCAAGATTGATCGCCTTTAAGGTATTGGGATGTTTTTCTGCCCAATCATGAGTAAAAGCCAAAACCTTATCTGGTATAGGCTCAATAATATCTTGGCTATTGACGATGATACGACTATAGCCTTGTATTTCAGATTGCGTATTCCACGGCTCTCCGACACAGAATCCATCAATTCGTTGCGTTGATATTGCTTCCACCATATAAGGCGGTGGTAGAGTTGAAAAGGTCTGCGTTTGAGCGAGTTCTGTGTCGGCAAGTGCCAACCATTCTCTTAAAATATAATGATGAATCGAATGCTGAAAAACATGCGCCAACTGAATCTTTTGATTCTGCTTTATCGCAGATACGATTTTCTCTGCTGAATTAATTGGTAGATCTAATGCATGGATCTTTAATTCATAGTAGAGCTTTTGACTCAGACTAATATAAGCGCAATTGGTACTGAGCGTTAGTGAGGTTTGTAAGGGGATGCCGAGATGGTCTTTGCCCGTCACAGACGCAGGCAGCATGGCCGATAAACAGTGTGCTGCATCTAAAAAACCAAAAGCTAGACGGTCACGTAAACTTGCCCAAGACGGTTCTTGAGTTAGTGTGACATTCAAGCCTTGTTCAGCAAAATACCCTTGATGTTCTGCCCAGAGCAAAGCAACACAGTCAAGTAAAGGAATATAGCCCAATTGAATATCAGTTTTTTCAAGCTTTTGCATGGTTTATTCCTTAAATTGAGACTGTAACAGCGCTTGCGCATCAAGCAGTCGGCGCGCCATTTCACCCATCGTCATACGGTGACTCATGGCATTTTTTCTCAGCAAATTAAATGCTTGATCTTCGGTTAAACCATGCATTTGTATTAAAAGCACTTTGGCTTTTTCAATATCTTTTCGATCGGCCAATTTGCACTTGGTTTCAGCCAAATCATTCAGCAGTTTTTTATGCTTTTTATATTGTTCAATCGAAATTTCTAAAATGCTATTCAAACGTGCAGGGTCAATACCATCGACAATATATGCCGTGACACCCGCATCAATCGCGCTTCGGATGATTTCAAGACTCGAATTTTTAGTGAACAGAACAGTCGGTAAGTCAAATTGGCTGACACAGCTTTCAATGACATCGCGATGTGGATGATCCATATCCAATAAAATCACATCTGCCTGAATATTTTGCAGATATGACATATTTAAATGATCAATCATGAAACTGGCGACCACATCAAAGTCATGTTGAATTAATGAGGCTTGAATAAATTCAGCGCGTTCTTGATCATCATCAATTAGGGCTATTTTTAGTTTTGGCATGCAAACGCTCAGACAGAGCCAAACAAATACGTATTGAGTTTTCTAAGCAATTTAAATGCCAAATTTTAAGACAATACAAAATATAAATCTGCTTCTAAATTTTAGCTTGGTTATATGCACATTTTAAAATTGAACCATTTCCGTGCACTGATCTTGTGCAGGGCTGAACCACGTTTGAACATTCAGCCGCATCTCTATAGGCATATTGACTATCTATTTACCTTAATTCGCTTATTTTCGGATAGATCGGTGCTCAATGCTTAAATATAGAGATGAAATTTACGATTGAAATAAAAACTTGGCACGTATCGTGCTTAATACTTATTGAGTCAAAGAAGACTCTAAAAATTTGTTAGACGGCCAACGACGTCCGTTCTGATCGACTCTGTTATGTGTTAGCGACATAACCGAGTAATTCATGCGTTCAGTTCAGTCAGGAGAAGGTTATGTCTTCAAATTTAAATGCCAAAAAAGCCACAAAAATAAGTCTATTTAATTTTTCTTCAGCAGCAATGCGGGCCTTCCACATGAGTTGGCTCGCATTCTTTGTTTGCTTCTTTGCATGGTTTGCCTGTGCACCGTTGATGCCAGTGATTGCTGGCGAATTTCACCTCACGAAAGATCAAATTGCCAATATTAATATTGCCGCTGTTGCGATCACGATTTTAGTCCGTCTGATCGTTGGTCCTTTATGTGATAAATATGGCCCGCGTAAAACCTATACAGCTTTATTAATCATCGGCAGTATTCCAGTCTTTGGTGTCGCTTCTGCGAGCAGCTATGAATCCTTTCTTTTCTTCCGCTTGCTGATCGGCGCGATTGGCGCAAGCTTCGTCATCACTCAATACCATACAAGCATTATGTTTGCGCCTAATGTTGTGGGTACAGCCAATGCTGCAACAGCAGGCTGGGGCAATGCAGGCGGCGGTGCAACTCAAGCCCTTATGCCTTTACTGCTTGGCGCACTCGTTATGTTTGGTGTAGAGCAAGCGATGGGCTGGCGTATTGCGCTGATTGTACCCGGTGTGATGATGCTGATTGTTGGTGCGCTTTACTGGAAGTTCACACAAGACTGTCCGCAAGGCAACTTTAAAGAACTTCGCGAACAAGGCATCAGTGTTGGCAGTGACAAAAAAGGCGGCTTGGCAATTCTAATGCATGCAGCACGCAATTACCGTGTATGGATTCTATTTGGCGCTTACGCAGCTTGTTTCGGTATTGAAATCTTTATTCACAACATTGTAGCAATGTACTACGTCGACCATTTCAGCTTTGGATTAAAAGAGGCGGGTATGGCAGCAGGTATCTTTGGTTTGCTTGCATTGTTTGCTCGTGCGCTTGGCGGCATTGTTTCGGACAAAGTAGCGACTAAAAAAGGCTTGGATGGCCGTACCAAAGTGTTATTTGCCATGATTCTGCTAGAAGGCTTATTCCTGATTGTCTTCTCACAAATGAATACTGCAGTGCTTGCAATCCTTGCAATGACAGTCTTTGCGCTCTTCACACATATGGCGTGCGGTGCTACCTATGCGCTGGTGCCATTCATTGACCGTGATGCTTTAGGCGGCGTGGCAGGCATTATCGGTGCAGGCGGTAACGTAGGTGCAGTGGCTGCAGGCTTCTTGCTTAAAGGCATGCTGGATATTCAAACCACGCTTATGGTGTTGGGCGGTCTAGTGGTTATCGCTGCAAGCTGTGTACTGATGATCCGCTTCTCTGTAGAGCATAAAGAAAAAGAACAGCGCCTATTTGAACAAGCTGTAAATGAACGAAATTTAGCTGAAGCTCAAAACTAATACTGAAAGTTGCCTCTAAACAAAACATAGCGCTTTAGGGGCAAACAAAAAAAAATTGCGGAGTAAGAATATGAAAATCATCATGATTGGACATGGCATGGTTGGCCACAAGTTTATCGAATCTGTACTGGAACACGCAGGTGATGATGTTGAATTAACCATTTTAGCTGAAGAGCCGCGTCTTGCTTATGACCGTGTGCATTTAACTGAATACTTCAGCAGCAAGTCAGCGAAAGACTTAACCCTGTGCCGCAGCGACTTTGCCGATGCATACGGTATAGATTTACGCCTGAGCACCAAAGCGGTTGAAATTGATCAGCGCAATAAAACGGTCACAACCAATCACGGTGATATTCTTTCTTTTGATAAGCTAGTGCTCGCAACAGGTTCATACGCTTTTGTGCCACCAATTCCAGGCAATGAACGTGAAAACTGCTTTGTGTACCGTACCATTGAAGACTTGGATGCCATCCGTGCCGCAAGCTTGAATGCTAAAACAGGTGTGGTGATCGGCGGCGGTTTATTGGGTCTGGAAGCAGCAAAAGCGCTGCGTGATTTAAACTTAGAAACCCATGTTGTTGAATTTGCACCACGCTTAATGGCAGTTCAGATTGATGATCTAGGCGGTAAAGTTTTACGCTCAAAAATTGAAAATCTAGGTGTTAAAGTCCATACGCAAAAAGCAACATCTTGCATTGAAGACGGTGCAAATGCGAAGCATGTAATGAAGTTTGGTGATGGTTCTGAACTGGAAACCGACATCATCTTATTCTCTGCAGGTATCCGCCCGCGCGATGAATTAGCGCGCCAAAGCGGTCTAGCGATTGGTGAACGTGGCGGTATTGCGATTAATGACTATTGCCAAACTTCAAACCCTGACATTTATGCCATTGGTGAATGTGCGCTTTGGCAAAATAAAATTTATGGCCTGGTTGCGCCGGGCTATGACATGGCGCGTATTGCAGCAAAGCATGTGATGGAACAAAACTGCACGCTTTTCGCTGGTGCAGATATGAGCACCAAGCTGAAACTGATGGGAGTTGATGTTGCATCTGTAGGCGATGCGCATGCAATGACACCAAATTCTTTAAGTTATTTCTATGCAGATGAAGCAGCTCAGGTTTATAAAAAAATTGTCGTGAATGCAGAGAAAACTAAGCTGCTAGGTGCAGTATTGGTGGGCTGTGCTAAAGAATACAATGACCTGCTGCAAATGATGCTGAATGGCTTAGACGTTCCTGAAAGCCCAGAAAGCCTAATCATGCCTGGCTATGCACAATCTGCAGGTAAATCGGGCGGAAGCGGTGTCGATCTGCTGCCAGACAGCGCAACGATTTGTTCATGTAACAACGTCTCTAAAGCAGATATTTGTTCAGCCATTGCTGACGGATCGACTTCTTTAGGCGCATTGAAAAAATGTACTAAAGCTGCAACAGCTTGCGGCGGCTGTGCGCCATTAGTCACTCAAGTACTTAAATCGGAGCTTCAGCGTCAAGGTGTAACTGTAAATAACCATTTATGTGAACACTTTGCTTATTCACGCCAAGAGCTCTATCACTTGGTACGTGTGAACGAAATCAAAACCTTTGATGACCTGATTCAACAGCATGGCCATGGTTTAGGCTGTGATATCTGTAAACCGACGGCAGCCAATATCCTAGCGTCATGCTGGAATGACTTTGTACTTAAACCAAGCCATGCGGGCTTGCAAGACAGTAATGACTACTACCTAGGCAACATACAAAAAGACGGCTCTTATTCAGTCGTGCCACGTATGGCAGGCGGTGAAGTTACTCCGGATGGATTAATTGCCGTAGGTCAAATTGCGAAAGAATATGGTCTATATACCAAACTGACAGGTGGTCAGCGTGTCGATATGTTTGGTGCACAAGTGCATCAGTTGCCTGAAATTTGGGAAAAATTGATTGCTGCAGGTTTTGAGTCTGGTCATGCATACGGTAAATCATTGCGTACAGTGAAATCATGTGTCGGCAGTACTTGGTGCCGCTATGGCGTAGACGACTCTGTGGGTTTGGCGATTTTCCTAGAAAACCGCTACAAAGGCCTGCGTTCACCGCATAAATTGAAAATGGCAGTATCAGGCTGTACCCGTGAATGTGCTGAAGCGCAAAGTAAAGATGTTGGCGTGATTGCGACTGAAAAAGGCTGGAACCTTTATGTATGCGGCAACGGCGGTATGAAGCCGCGTCACGCAGAGCTTTTGGCATCAGACTTAGATACGCAAACATTGATCAAATACATTGACCGTTTCTTTATGTTCTACATTCAAACAGCAGACCGTTTGCAGCGTACTTCTGTATGGCGCGACAACATGGAAGGCGGTTTAGATTACCTGAAAGATGTCGTTGTGAATGATTCGCTTGGCGTAGCTGCTGAACTTGAACGCCGTATGAGCCATGTTGTGGGTACATATCAAGATGAATGGCGTACTGCTGTAGAAGATCCTGAAGTACGTAAACGCTTTGTGACTTTCGTGAATGCAAAAGCAGAACAGCAAAATGATCCGCATATTCAGTTTGCATCCGTTCGCGGTCAAATCAGACCCAAAACAGAAGCTGAACGCGATACGACACGCATTCCAGTGGTTGAAGCTTAAGAGAATAACTAATTTAAAACTTCTTTTATTTGATTTACATCCTTATTCGGTTTCTCGCTAAGGCGAAAATGAAAAGATAGTGATCTAAAAGAAGTTTAAAAAGGATCAAGAATATGACAATTTTAAAAGAAATAAATGATTTAGACTGGTTTGATGTTTGTGCATTAGATGATATTACGCCAAATACAGGTGTGGGCGCACTGATTGAAAATCAGCAAATTGCGATATTCCGTGTCGGTGAAGAAAAGCGGGTTTATGCGCTGAGCAATCAGGACCCATTTAGCCAAGCCTATGTTATGTCCCGCGGTATTATTGGTGACTTGCAGGGTGAGCGTGTTGTGGCATCACCCATTTATAAACAGCATTTCAGCCTTGCTACTGGACGCTGCTTAGAAGATAAAGACCAAAAACTCTTGGTTTTTCCAAGCAAAATTGAAAATGGCCGTGTGCTGATTAGTCCAACTGCTCAAAAAACCTATATTACCAATAACGCGCCATCGTCTGAGTTGATGAAACTGGTTTTGGTCGGCAATGGCTTAGCAGGTATGCGTTGTTTAGAAGATCTGCTGGATATGGCGCCAGAGCGTTATGAAATTACGGTCATTGGTGAAGAACCTTGGGGTAATTACAACCGAATTATGCTTTCACCTGTGCTTTCAGGTGATAAAACCATTGAAGATATCATGCTGCATTCACATGCTTGGTATAAAGACAAAAATATCCGTTTTGTAGCAGGTGATGCGGCGGTACGCATAGACCGTCCGCGCAAGCAGGTATACACAGAAAAAGGCTTGGTCATCGATTATGACCGTCTGATTTTAGCAACAGGTTCTAAGCCGTTTATTCCACCAATACCGGGAACTGACTTCAAAGGCGTTTTAAGCTTCCGTGATATTTATGATGTCAACAAAATGCTGGACTACTGCAAAACGAAGAAAAATGCAGTGGTGATTGGCGGCGGTTTATTAGGGCTAGAAGCAGCTTATGGCCTGAAACAGCGTGGCATGAATGTTACTGTACTGCATTTGATGGACCGTATTATGGACCGTCAGCTGGATGAAAAAGCCAGCCTGATGCTGAAATCAGCGATTGAGCAAAAAGGCATTCGTATTTTGACTGCAGCGAATACCCAAGAGTTGATTGGGCAAGATGGTCATGTGACACAATTACGTTTGCAGGATGGCACGGTATTAGCTGCAGATCTTGTCGTGTTTGCAGTCGGTATTCGCCCAAATATTGCATTGGCACAAAGTGCAGGACTGCGCTGCGGCCGCGGTGTGATGGTGAATGACACCATGCAAACCTTTGACCCGAGTATTTATGCGGTGGGTGAATGCATAGAACACCGCAGCCAAACTTTCGGTTTAGTTGAACCGCTTTGGGGACAGGCATTCATTTGTGCATCGCATCTGGCCGAACATGGCAGTTTAACCTTCAAAGCGCCCACGGTTCCGACGCAGTTAAAAGTCAGCGGCTGTGATGTATTTTCAGCTGGCAACTTTGAACCGCAGGATGATTTTGAAGACATTATTTTGAATGATGAAAAGCGTCAGATTTATAAACGCATTATTATTCAAAAAGATAGAGTGATTGGCGCTGTGCTGTTTGGCGATACTGAAGACGGTGCATGGTATGCAGAATTGATTTCAGATCAAACTCCAATTTCAAGCATCCGAAACAAATTGCTGTTTGGTAAGGATTTTGCATTAAAGAAAGCAGGGTAACGGAATCGCCCTGATAAAAAAAGATACAAGATTTAAATCGTCATTGGATACGCGATAACGTCATCCGCTGTTGTTTAAGGCAGGATTGCAGATGAATAGTCATGTATTTGCAATACATCTGTTAGAAGCCGGTAGTGGACGAGTTCAGCGGATGACAATGGTTTTGCCTACTTTTCCCGAAAGAAAAGTAGGTCGAACCGAATGTTGACCTTTAAATATAAACGTAAATGAAAAGACACCGATTCGAGCGTGTTAAGTGTTTAAAAAAGTTTGGAAAAGGAGCCAGCAGAAGTGAATAGCATCCCGATAGTGGAACTGCATAGCTCCACAGAAAATAAAATTAAAACAACGCAAACCACTTGTCCATATTGCGGTGTCGGCTGCGGCGTGAGCGCAACAGTTGAACAGACAGCTTTAGGGCAAAAAGTGAGCGTGACTGGCGATGCGAACCATCCATCAAACTATGGCAAGCTGTGCATTAAAGGCAGTAACTTAGCCGATACGATTGGATTAGAAACACGTGTTTTACAGCCGATGCTTGGGCGTCAAACATCACCATTTCATACTCGTCAGGCTACTGATTGGAACACAGCAACAGCACTGATTGCCGAAAAATTTCAGCAATGTATAGATCTTTACGGACGTGAAAGCATCGCTTTTTATGTGTCGGGCCAACTGCTGACGGAGGATTACTATGCCGTTAACAAATTTGTCAAAGGCTATTTAGGTACTGCAAATATTGACACCAATTCACGGCTTTGCATGTCATCGGCTGTGGCGGCACATAAGCGTGCATTTGGTGAAGATCTTGTACCAGCAAGCTATGAAGACTTTGAACACACTGACATGGTTGTTTTGGTGGGTTCTAATACTGCTTGGTGCCATCCAGTGCTGTATCAGCGCATAATGAAAGCCAAAGAAGAACGTGATTTATTTGTTGTCGTGATAGATCCGCGTTTTACCAGTACATGTGAAGCTGCAGATTTGCACTTGCCAATTTTACCTGGCCAAGACGTTGCATTGTTTAACGGCTTACTTCAGTACTTAGTTAAAAATAATTATAGCGATCTTGAATTTATAGCGAGTCATACACAAGGTTTAGCTCAGGCTTTGCAACAAAGTGAATCAGAAGCATCTATTGAAGCTGTTGCAGAACGCACAGGTATTTTATTAGAAAAATTAAATATTTTCTTTGAAAAATTTGCCAAAACAGAAAAGGTCATGAGCCTATTTTCTATGGGCGTCAATCAGTCTTCACGTGGTGTGGACAAAGCCAATAGCATTATCAATTGTCATTTGCTGACTGGAAAAATTGGCAAATTAGGCGCAGCGCCATTTTCCATGACAGGACAGCCGAACGCGATGGGTGGCCGTGAAGTTGGTGGCTTAGCCAATATGCTGGCGGCACATTTAGACCTCGATAACAGAGCGCATCAGGCATTAGTACAAGAGTTTTGGCAAAGTCCTCATATTGCCAACAAGGCTGGGTTAAAAGCAGTCGATTTATTTCAAGCTGTCGAAAGCGGAAAAATTAAAGCCATTTGGATTGTGGCGACAAATCCTGTCGTTAGCTTGCCAGATGCGGATCAAGTCAAACGTGCACTTGAACAATGTGAGTTTGTAGTGGTGTCAGATATCTGCAAGGACACTGACACAACGGTATATGCAGATGTGCTTTTACCAGCTTTAGGCTGGGGTGAAAAAGACGGAACCGTTACCAACTCTGAACGCCGTATTTCACGTCAAACTGCATTTTTAGATGCTCCGGGTGAAGCTAAAGCAGACTGGTGGGCGATAGCGCAAATTGCGAAAAAAATGGGGTTTTCAGGTTTTGACTTTAAAAATAGTCATGAGATATTTATAGAACATGCAAAATTATCTGCGTATAAAAATGTACCCTTAGCGCAAAGAGCTTCGGCAGAGCATTTTCGTTATTTTAATCTTCAAGGCCTAACTGAATTAAGTTTAGAAGATTATAACCAATTTGCGCCAACCCAATGGCCTGTATGGCAAGCTGATCAAGCCGATGATGCTGTTAGCCGTTTGTTTGCCCAAGGCCAATTCAGCCATGCGGATGCCAAAGCTAAATTTGTGGCGACAGCCGCAATTAACCCTGTGCATCAGGTCTGTGGCGAATATCCTTTAATTTTAAACACAGGCCGTATTCGTGACCAATGGCATACTATGAGCCGTACAGGTTTGTCGGCAAACTTAAGTACGCATCGTGCAGAGCCGTATTGTGAAATTCATCCGCAAGATGCCTTGAAGTTTGGTGTCAAAGATGGCGAATTGGTTGAAGTTAAATCCAATTGGGGACTGTGCATCTTACGTGCACAAGTCAGCAGCAATATACGCCGTGGACAAGTTTTTGCGCCAATTCATTGGAATGATCAGGTAGCGTCCGATGCGAGAATTGGTAAAGTGGTTAACCCTGTGGTTGATGCGCTTTCAGGCGAACCTGAGTTTAAACACACACCTGTATTTGTGCAGCCGTTTTATACACAGTGGCAAGGCGTGCTGTACGTGCGTCAGGGCTTTGAACACATTGTGCAATCTACCATTCAAAATACGATTTGGTGGACTAAAGTCACCACAGCAAAAGCTACTCGCTATGAACTTGCAAACCGTCAAAAATTCAGCACTACAGCGCAGCAGCTGAAAAACTTGCTGCCATTTACTGACGAATCATTTGAATGGCTGAATTTAGAGGATCAAACGGCACATTTAAGCCATTCTGTGGTTCTGCAAGACGGTCATCTGATTGCAAGCTTGTATATTGCGCCTAGAGCATTGCTGCCTGATCGTGATTGGATTGCAGGCATGTTTAAGCGTGAACGGCTGAGCGCAATGCACCGCAAAGCGCTGCTGGCAGGTCAGCCAATGAATATGACCAACAGTGCAGGTCCGCTGGTGTGCAGCTGCTTTAAAGTCGGCAAAAATACCATTATCGAAACCATTAAAGAAAAGAATATTAGCCATGAAAAACAAGTCACAGCATGTTTAAAAGCCGGCGGTAATTGCGGTTCGTGCTTAGCAGAAATACGGGGTTTGATTAAAGCCTGTCAGACGGAGTACGCAGAATGATGAAGAAAATCACCAAATCAGTAGGCTATCCAGAAACAGACTTAGTCATTTTGGCGGGCGGTCAGTCCCGCAGAATGAACGGAATGAATAAAGTGCTGCAAAAATTTGATAATGAAATTCAGCTGATTAAGATCCATCAGCAGTTGAAATCACGGGTTGAAAATGTCTGGATCAACAGCCATCGTGACCATTCAATCTATGAATGCATGATTCCTTCAATAAAATTGTATAAAGATGATGAAGCAGGTTTTTTAGGTCCGTTGATGGGCATTAAAAGCGCGTGGTCACATGTACAGTCTGATTATGTTTTGTTTGTCCCGTGCGATGTGACCTATATCCCGAAGAAAGTGCTTTCTAGATTGCATCAGGCCATGCAGCGGCATCCCATGTGTGAAGTGGCTGTTGTGGAAATTAATGGTAAAGTACTGTATCCATTTTGCTTGCTGAAACGAAGCAGTCTCGCAACATTGCAGGCGCATCTTGATCAAAAACAGCGCAGTTTAAAAGGCTGTTTTGCCGAAATGCACATGCAAATTGCACGTTTTCAGAACTATGCACTCTTTTTTCACAGTATTAATTCTTTGGATGAGCTGCAGCAGTACCGTCAGCTGAATTTTCTCTAAAAGCTGTACCTTTTGCTGAGCTTTCATTTGAATTGATGAATTTGATGTACTGTTTTGAGTCAATAAAAAAGATCGTTGCTAATTTATTTAGCGATAAAGCTACCTGCTTTTGTCCTACTGATCGGTGTCTTAACGTCAATTTGTGTTTTTGATGTTGATCAAATGAACATAAATTATTGATATTGTTGATTAAAACATAAGAACTAAAGAACCTGTAAAAATATTCAAAAAAGCGCAAAGTTGGAACACTTCTTGCAATTTTTACTGCAAGAAAAGAGGGCGCAAAATTTGTACTGTGCAAAGTCAGGGCAAATGACAACGCCATGGAAGATAAACATGAACAGCATGACACAATTACAGCCAGTGACCATTTTTAAGGATCAGTTTGGCCGTGAAAAACGCAAATTGCGCATTTCAGTGACAGACCGCTGTAATTTTAAATGTGTCTATTGTATGCCTGAACATCCTGAATGGATGAAAAAACATAATCTTCTTAGTTTTGAATCCCTTTACAATTTTTGTGAGTTTATGGTGCTGCGCGGGATTGATCAAATCCGGATCACCGGCGGTGAACCTCTTATGCGTCAAGGCGTTGTACATTTTATTGAACAGCTGCAGCAGCTCAGAAAGCTAGGCCTTAAACGTATTTCCATGACCACCAATGCGCATTATCTGAAGCAATATGCACAGGCCCTAAAACAAGCTGGCCTAGATGGCATAAATATCAGCTTGGACAGTTTGGATGAAGCGCAATTTTTCCAGCTGACACAAAAACAATTACAGCCTGTATTAGACGGGATTGAAGCTGCTCAGCAAGCGGGCTTTGAAATAAAAATCAATGCTGTGTTAATGAAAGGTCTAAATGAACAGCAAATCATTCCATTAACAAAATGGGCGCTGCAACAAGGTTTCGAACTGCGGTTTATCGAGTTTATGCCGCTGGATGGTGATCAAAACTGGTCTAAAGCTGCGGTCGTTACCGAACAAGACATACTGGATAAACTCAAGACTGTTTTTGACGTGCAAACATTGCACGGTCAAGGTGCGTCACCAGCCAGATCTTACTTAATCAACGGCTTGCCTATAGGTATTATTTCAACCATCAGCAATTCTTTTTGCGGCAGCTGCGACCGTCTAAGACTGAATGCGCAAGGCGAGTTTTTTAACTGCCTGTTTGCCCGAAAAGGTTTAAATCTCAGTCATGAAATTCAGCAGCTGAAAAGCAGTAAAACAACAGAGTTAATGCCGCTCGATGCAATGGCTTTGCAGCAAAAATTAGGCAGTTATATTTGGCAGAAGGAGCAAGGCTTTCATGCCATAACAGCTCAATCCAGTCCATCTAGAAAAATCAGCATGCATATGATTGGAGGCTAATGATGAGTCAGATCACCATCAAAATAGAATCTTTTGGCGCTATTGAACGCCTGCTGCCAGCGAATTTAAGTCTGACTTGCTTGGCACAGCAATCAATTGCAGAGGTTTTACAGCAAGTTACAGATCAATTTCCGGAGTCATTCAGCATGCTTGAACGCTGCGCCTGTGCCATTGGGGAAGATATTGTACCAAGACAAACCGCATTGGTGCAGGACAGCACCGTTGTGCTGCTGTCACCTGTAGCGGGAGGCTGAATATGGAGCTCAAGCATATTTCACGCATACAAGATACGGTATTCAGCCAAGCTGATTTTGACAGCATTGAGGCATTTCCTGAATGCGGCGGTATCGGAGTATTTATTGGCGCGGTTCGTAATCACCATGAAGGCAAAGCGGTAAAAGCCCTGAAATATACAGCTTATGCGCCTGTGGCTGAGAAAATGATCCGACAAATTGAACAGGAAATTCAAGCCAAATACGACGTGTCATATGTACGGGTTGTGCATCGTATTGGCAGTTTAGATATTGGTGATACTGCAATTATTGCTATGGCTTATGCACCGCACCGCCGTGAAGCTTTTGCAGCCTGCGAAGAAGCGGTTGAACGTGTAAAGCATGAAGTGCCTGTTTGGAAAGAAGAGTTTTATATGGATGGCAGCAGTCAATATGTAGAGGGCTGCTGTATTCGTAAGGATCACGCGCCTGAAGTGGCAGATCACGAAACGAAGCACGCTCATGTTCATAGCGAGTCATGCGAACATTCACATCAAAATAGCCAGACCATGCATTTGAACGCCAATATTTACCAATGGCATTTATAAAACCCAAAATTCAATATTTTCAATATTACAGCTGAAAATGAACAAAATAAGGATAAAGCAATGAAAAATGTGGGCATGAAAGCGGAAAGTTACCGTACAGCCATTGCAACTGGAATACTGCATGCACCGCCACATTGCATTGAACTGCTGCGTAATGGCAATACAGAAAAAGGCGATGCGCTGAAAACCGCACGGATTGCAGGTATATTGGGCGCAAAACGCACGGATGAACTCATTCCGCTGTGTCATCCGCTGCCGATCTACCGTGCAGATGTTGAATATGAATTGTTTGAGGCGCATGTTGAAATTAGCGCAGTGGTTGAAACCATTGGCCCAACGGGTGTGGAAATGGAAGCTTTAACTGCTGTCAGTCTTGCCGGTTTAACGCTGTATGACATGCTTAAACCGCACTGTGAACCAGAGGATTTGTGCTTAGATCAAGTGAAACTGCAAAAGAAAAAAGGCGGTAAATCACATTTTACCCGTGTATTAAAAGAAAGCTTATCGGCATCAATTATTGTGCTTTCAGATACAGTTGCAGCTGGTAAAAAACCGGATACCGCTGGGCAAAATGTCCTCGAAATATTGGAAGAAGCAAACTTCAGCAATATCAGCTATCAAGTGATACCAGACAGTCCTGAACAACTGCTTGCCTTGATTGAGCAGCAAAAAAATCAATACCCGCTGATATTGACGGTTGGCGGTACGGGTTTAGGGCCAAAAGATTTAACTGTAGAAACGATACAGCCGCTGTTAAAACGTGAAATTCCGGGTTTGATGGAGGCTTCACGCAGTTTTGGTCAAAAACGCACGCCTTATGCTGCGCTTAGCCGTGGTGTTGCGGGCTATATAGATAACAGCCTTGTCATTACATTGCCGGGCAGCAGACAAGGCGCAAAAGAATCACTAGTTGCCATTTTACCTGCCTTGGTACATCTCTTTGATGTGCAGAAAAATATTCCCCATGCAGGAGGCTACCAATGAACCAAGCCGTATTGCATACAGGCTGCGGTGCTGAAGCAGGGCTGATTTCAGTGGACGAAGCACTTGCGCTGATTCAGACACATACGCAAAGTTTGGCGCATGAAACTTTGGCGCTTCAGCACGCTTTAGGCCGTTATTTGGCGACAGATGTACATTCACAAATTCAGCTGCCTTTATTTGCTCAGAGTGCTGTAGACGGCTATGCCATATGCGCAGCGGGTGAAATTAAAGCAGGCACGCAATTTGAGCTCATTGGAGAAATCCGCGCAGGGCAAACGGCTGAAATAAGCCTAAAAGCAGGGCAAGCTGTCCGGATATTTACTGGCGCACCGATTCCGGAAAGTACAGCAACTGTGGCGCGGCAAGAAATAGTGAAGGCGGATACACAGCAGATTGAACTGACTGCAGCCTTAAACCCGCATGCAGATATTCGAGATGCAGGTGAGGAAATTTCAGTTGGACAATGTTTAGCAGCACGTGGTCAAAAGCTGACGGTTGGATCAATTGCAGCGCTCAGTATGGCTGGTATTTCACACTGCGAAGTTTTTGCCTATCCGAAAATTGCGGTCGTAATTACAGGTGATGAAGTTGCGCAAAATATAGAAGATTACCGTGCAGGTAAAATATTTGATGCCAATGCGCCGCTGATTTCAGCATGGTTTCAGTTGCAGCACGTCCAAGTTGAAGTGATTCATATTGCAGATGAAAAACAAGCGGTTTTAGATTTATTCAACCGTTTAAAAGACAGCTTTGATTTAATTTTAACGACTGGCGGCGTATCTGTAGGTGATTATGATTTTGTTCGTCCCGCAGCCTTGGACATCGGTTTTCAGCAAATTTTTTGGAAAGTAAAACAAAAACCCGGCAAACCGATGCTGTTTTCACAATATCGACGTCCAGACAGCACCTCCTGTTATTTACTCGGACTGCCGGGCAATCCCGCTGCTGTTTATGTCGGCATGCAAATTTATACAGATACATTATTGAAAGCTTTGCAAGGTCAAACACCCCCGCTGGTCTGGTTCAGCGCAGTCATGACACATGACCTAAAAGCTGATGCACGTGAGCGGTTTTTAAGAATGTCGGCGCACTTTGATAAGCAAGGCAAACTGCAACTAACTAGCCTGTCTAAACAGCAGTCACATATGCTGAGCAATTTAATGCAAGCCAATTGCATTGTTCGGATTCCTGCAGGGCAGCCTGTGCAAGCAGGACAAATTCTTCAAGGCGTATTTATTCAGGAATAGGAGTTTGCTATGCGATTCAAATTTATTTTAGCAGCAGGACTGAGCTTCATTGCTGGCGCATCTCAGGCGGAAACAGTCAAAATTTATGCTGCAGCCAGTTTAAGCAATGCTATTGCCGATATTGCAAAGCAATATCAGGCACAGAATCCAGACATCAAAATTGTACCGGTATTTGGTGCATCTTCTGCTTTAGCCAAGCAAATTGAAGCCGGTGCACCAAGTGATCTGTATTTTTCAGCAGATGTAGACTGGATGAATTATTTGGTGCAGAAGCAGAAAGTACCTGCAAAGCAAGTGTTCAATATGCTGAGCAATGATTTGGTGCTGATTACGCCTAAAGCGGTGAATATGCAATTTAGGGCCGTGCCGCAGTTTAATTTTTCCAAGGCATTTCAAGGTCACTTATGTACAGGTCAAATGGAGTCTGTACCTGCTGGAAAATATGCACAACAAAGCCTAACCAAGTTGGGCTGGCTATCAAGTTTGAATGGAAGGATTGTCGGGACAGATGATGTACGTTCAGCACTGGCTTTTGTCGAACGCGGTGAGTGCCAAGCGGGGATTGTTTACCGTACCGATGCGATGATCAGTTCTAAAGTTAAAATAGCCGGGATTTTTCCAAACCATACCCATCAACCCATCATTTACCCATTGGCTTTAACACAGCAAGGCGCAGCTAAACCTGAGGCCGTGAAGTTTTACCGTTATCTTAAAGACCATGCGCAAAGCAAAATGCTGTTTAAGCATTATGGCTTTGGTGTGAAGGGCTAAAGCATGCTAAGCCCTGAAGAGTGGAGCGCCTTGTATCTGTCGGCTAAGGTTGCCATTTGCGCCACTGTATTTTGCTTACCATTTGCTATAGGGCTGGCATGGGTTTTGGCGCGCTATGAGTTTCATTTAAAATTTTTGGTCGAAGCACTTTTACAAATGCCAATGGTGCTGCCGCCGGTGGTTCTAGGATATTTGCTATTGGTGCTGTTTGGTTCAAATGGCTGGATCGGCAAGATGCTAATTGAATGGGGAATTCAGCTGGTTTTTAATTGGAAAGGCGCCGTTTTAGCATCGATGATTGTGTCATTTCCGCTGATTGTGCAGCCGATCCGTTTGTCTTTTCAAATGATCAATCAACAGCTTGAGCAGGTTGCAGGCTCACTAGGCGCACATCCTTTACGGGTATTTGTCTCAATCAGCCTGCCGCTGGCTTTACCAGGGATTTTAATTGGCAGCATTTTAGGCTTTAGCCGAAGTCTAGGTGAGTTTGGCGCAACCATTACCTTTGTCGGCAATATTCCAGATGAAACCCGAACCATTCCTATCGCCATTTATTCGCTGATACAGCAGCCAAATGGTGAAGAGGCCGCAATGCGTTTAGTGATCCTTTCATTGCTGGCGGCTTTTGGCGCATTGATTGCCAATTATTATATTTTACAGCGCTATCAGCGAAAACTCGGAGCCGGCCATGCTTCAGTGTGATTTTCAGTTTCAATATGCAGATTTTCAATTGCAGGCTCGGCTGCAGATGCAGGATCAGCTGCTGGGCATTATGGGGCCATCAGGCAGCGGCAAATCTACGCTGCTGAAAAGTTTGGCCGGTCTGCTGCAGCCCCAGCAAGGTTATATATCGCTGAATCAGCGTGAAGTGTTTAACATAGCGCAGAATATTAACGTGCCGATGCATAAACGCCGTATTGCGCTGATTTTTCAAAAAGCATGGCTTTTCCCGCATATGAATGTGCAGCAAAATCTGCAATATGCAGAGAACTTAGCTGCTCAGGAAAATGCACAATTTCAGTTTCAGCAAGTAGCGGATCTGCTTGAGTTGAAGCCACTGCTCAAACGGCGGGCACATGAACTATCTGGCGGAGAGGCGCAGCGTGTTTCCATAGGCCGGGCATTGCTGTCACAGCCTGATTTACTGCTTTTAGATGAACCGCTGACAGGGCTGGACCGCAGGCTGAAAGATCAAATATTGCCATTTTTAAACACGGTGAAAGAACAGTCAGCGCTGCCGATGATATATGTTACGCATCATGGCGATGAGTTAGATTATTTAAAAGCCCATATTTTGTATCTAGAAAATGGTCAAATAAGTTTTTAAATAAATATAAATTATATAAGTAATAACAGTGAATTAGATGAAAAAATGGTATTAAGCTGCATCTTAAAGTTTTGATTAGAACTATGAAAAACTCATTTTCTAGATTAAATTGTTACAAAACAAGGGAGAACACAGCGTTTTCCCTTTTTTATTCCTAATGATCTTGGAAATAATGATTTGTACGACTGACCGTGCAGACAGGGAATCTAATCGATGCATGATGATAGCTTAGCCACACATAATTCAACTGCAAAACTGGGTGCAGGGCTATCTAATCGGCATATTACAATGATCAGTATTGGTGGTGTAATTGGTGCTGGACTGTTTGTTGGATCATCTGCTGCGATTGCAAAAGCAGGGCCTGCCGCCGTTCTTGCTTATATAATTACCAGTATATTGGTTTTTTTAGTCATGCGAATGTTGGGAGAAATGGCAGTCGCTCAACCTGACACCGGCTCATTTTCAACCTATGCAAGAAAAGCCATTGGGCCTTGGGCGGGCTTTACCATCGGATGGTTATATTGGTGGTTTTGGGTTTTAGTTATTCCAATTGAAGCAATCGCTGGTGCAGAAATTCTGCATGCATGGTTTCCTTCAATATCAAGTGCTGTATTTGCGACATTCTTTATTGTGCTTCTCAGTTTAGCCAACTTTTTTAGTACTCGGAGTTTTGGTGAGTTTGAATTTTGGTTTTCTCTGATAAAAGTCTTGGCTATTGTAATTTTTATCGCCATTGGACTCACCGCAATATTTGGATTTTGGCCATTAGCACCTGAAGTGAGTGGTGTAGAAAATCTGTTTAAAAATGATGGATTTATGCCAAATGGTCTGGGTGGTGTACTTTCAGCAATATTGATTTCAGCATTTTCATTCTTTGGTGTAGAAATATTATCGATCGCTGCAGCAGAATCAAAAGATCCTGAGCAAAAAATTAAACGCGCAACCAATTTAGTGTTGTATCGGGTCATCTTATTTTTTGTGGTTTCAATTTTTATAACGGTTGCATTGGTTGATTGGCGTTCACCGCAATTACAACAATTAGGCACCTTCCAGTATGTCTTGGTCAGCTTAAATATCCCACAATCAAAATTGATTATTGATAGTGTGGTCTTTATTGCGGTTGCAAGTTGTATGAATGCCGCACTTTATAGTTCATCAAGGATGCTATTTTCATTGGGGACACGCAAAGAAGCACCTCAATGGGTCACATCAATTAATGCCTCTGGTGTACCTGCAATTGCAGTATTTGCATCGTCTGTAGTGGGCTTAATTTGCTGTGCAGTCAATTATTTATTTCCAGGCCAAGTATTCGGATTTTTACTGTCTACAACAGGTTCAATTGCCTTATTGGTTTATTTAGTGATTGCATTTTCACAGCTTAAATTGAGAACACAAATCGAAAAAAATGGAACTGAGGTCGCGTTTAAAATGTGGCTATTTCCATGGCTGACATGGGCAGTCATTTTGGTGATCTTAAGTGTGCTGATCTATATGTTTTTATCTCCAGCCTACAGTTATGAAACTTCATTATCTTTAGGTGTTACGACATTGGTGGTTCTCTGCGGCTTAGTTGTGACAAGAAAAGCTAAGTTGAAGAATGATTCCGAACTGAATTAAAAATAAAGGTTTCGCCGATAAAAATCGTAATCATGAACCAATGGATTGTCTTTAGCATGTGCCGTGTCAGGGGATTAAAGCGAATGCCTTACGTTATATCTCTATGGCAATCCATTTTTAAGACAAATTCAAAGATTCACTTGACCTTCGACCGACTCCAAGCTTTATAATCGTTAAAATTTTCTTGATTGATGCAATATGCGTTCTGCGACATGGATAACAGTCTTAGTTGGATTGTTCATGTTCCAAAGCCTTTGGAACGTGGCAGCCGCTTTCTGTGTGCATGAAGAGCAAACTCAAGTTGTTCAAAGCTATCATTTTGGTCATCATCAAAATACCTTATGCGTCAGCAGTGAAACCAATCCACAGCATTCGTTGCATCAAGCATCTGAATCCAGTAGCAAACCAGTCAAAAATACCGCTAACGATCTGCAACTCGGTGAAGATCATCAAGACCATTTACCGTCTATGACGCATTTGATTGTACAAAACCAACAATCGATTCTTTTTATTGCACATCAGAGCTTTGAATATTCGCCAAAATTTGTTTGGAAGAATCTTTATCAAGCCCCTGATTTATTACTGCAAACACCTCCTCCTGTTTATGCCCCGCTAATGGCGGGGTAGCCTAAAACATTCCCGCCACTTTTTTTAATAAATGAGTGGGAAAAATCATGTCTTTATATTTTATGGCGTTTATACGTCTAGGCTTAGCTGTCGGTATTTCGACGGCCTTACAAAGTACTTTTGCGGAAAATGTCAGTAGTTTTGAATCTGCATTTGCCAAAGTACAAAACTACCAAGCCCAAACTGATATTTGGCAACAACAACAGCAAATCTCTGATTTTAATCTGCGTCAAAGCAAGCTATGGCAAAACCCAAGTCTATCGATTGAACAAAATGGTTTTGGTAAAAATCAAGATCAAGAGCTCAGTATCGCAATCAGCCAGCCACTGGATGTATTCGGTCAGCGTAAAATCAATCAAGCACTCGCGAGTACCTCAGCACAGCAAATACAGTTGCAACAGCAAATTTGGAATGCGCAAAGTCAGTTGATTGTGAAGTTTGCATGGTCACAGCTAGCCATCGCTCAAAATGAGCAATCGATTTACGCTACACAGCTCAAACTCAGTAAATCTAATTTGGACAGCGCGCAAAAACGCTATCAGGCAGGCAGTATTGCTTTGGTGGATGTAGAGCGCGCTCAAATTGAAGCTTTGGAAATACAGCGTCTATACCAACAGGCGCTTTTAAAACAGCAAACTGTGGCGCGTCAGCTTTCTAATTTATGGGGTGAAACTACGTCGCAAATTGCGTTGAATAACAGCGTTACGCCTTGGCCTGAACAGAGCCAAAGTTTAGTTGAGCGTAATTTATCGGAAGGTTGGCTACAAAAATTGTATGCCTTGAATGTTCAGCAGGCAAATCAGCAAATTGAACATTTAAAAGTACAGGCACGTCCAAACCCAACCCTAAATATGGGCATGTCACGTACCAAGTCTCCAACAGATGCCAATGATACGGCCTTGGTACTTGGTGTGGATATTCCGCTGAATATTTTTAACCGCCAGCAATATGCCATTCCAATGGCACAAAAACAGCAAATTTTATTAAATCATCAGCAACAGCGCGAGTTAAAACAGCAAGTTTTGGATATTGCCAACAGTATTCACCAGCTTAAAGCTTTGCGTAATCAGTTTGATGCTATAGCCAGTCAGATTGGCTTGGCTGAAAATGTTCAAAACCGAACTTTGCGAGGTTTTCAGGCAGGGAAGTTTGCCATTACGGATGTACAGCAAACCACGAAACAACTCCAAGACCTTCGACTTAGCCAAATGCAAATTTTGGCGCAGGCTTGGCAGAGCGCACTCAATGCTGAAGCCTTAAGTATCGGCACCAGTTATGAAGAAATCAGCCGTTCAGATGCTTATAGCCAACTAAATAAAAAAGCCATTGAAGCATCCCAAACCCTCATCAACAGCGCATCAGCACAATAAGGCAGTCAAGCACATGAAAATTAAACAAGATGGAAAAATTTCACAGCCGTTAATGATTGCAGTTTTAATTGGCCTAACGCTAATGCTGTGTACTGCTATTTGGTTCAGTCAAAATAAATCCGATGCGGATAAAACTGAGCATGAAGGAGAACATAACGAGGCTAATAATAGTGATGCTGAAGCAGAACATGCAGAAGAAGGTGAACTGCATCTTACCGCTCAGCAAATGGTGGAACAAGGAATTAAAATTGCGACTGCGGAAAATGGTCTGGTCGAAAATATTATTCAATTGCCAGGTAAATTGGCCGTTAATACAGATCAGCAGGCACATATTTCCCCAAACTTCAGCGGTCATGTCGAACAAGTCAACGTAGCACTCGGTCAAACTGTACAAAAAGGTCAAACTTTAGCTGTGCTGTCAGTACCTGAATTGATTGATCAGCAAGCCAATTTACGTATGGCAGAAGCCAATTTAGATTTAGCCCGTCAAGATTATCAGCGTGAGCAAAAGCTATGGTCTCAAGGAATTTCTGCCAAACAGGACTTTCAGCGTGCTGAAAATGCCTATCGTCAGGCTCAAATTAGCGTACAGTCAGCACAATCGCGCTTACAAGCTTTGGGCGCGAATAGCGGTCAAAACGGACGATTTATTATTCGTGCGCCAATCGCTGGCGTGATTAGTCAAAAAGATATTGTGGTGGGTGAAAATGTGCAATTGGCAGACCAATTGTTCACCATCGAACAGCTTAAAGATTTGTGGCTGGAATTTAACTTAGCTCATCAATATTCCGCACAATTACAAACGGGTCAAAACGTCTCTTTCAAAATCAATGGCTCAGATCAGCTCTATAGTGCAGAGGTACAAAGCCTGACTTCACAGGCAGATGTGCAAACTGGACGCTTAGTGGTACGTGCCAAATTAAAACAACAATCTGTTGAGCTTCGCCCAAATGTGATGGTCAATGTGCTATTGGCTGATTCGGGCACTAAAAAAGCATTACGGGTGCAAAAGTCTGCCGTACAAAGCATAGAGGGAAAAGACAGTATTTTTATTGTCGAATCTGAGCAAAAAGGTCAAGTACATTTAAAAGCACAAGCGCTAAAACTTGGGCAAGCATCCAGTGATGGTCAATGGCTAGAAGTGCTTTCAGGTCTTGAAGTAGGGCAAAAGTATATTTCCCAAGGCAGTTTTTTACTGAAATCTGAACTGGAAAAAGACGAGGCTGGCCATGAACACTAATTCACAGAACCCGAACACAGATTTACCAAAGCCAGAAGGTCTATTCGAACGCATTATTCAGTTTTCAATTCAAAATGCAATTTGGGTGATGCTATTTGTTTGCACATGGATTGTCGTCGGGATTTACAGTTATCAAAAATTGCCGATTGATGCAGTACCTGATATTACCAACACCCAAGTGCAAATTAATACGCAGGCCAATGGCTTTACAGCATTAGAGGTGGAACAGCGGATTACCTATCCGATTGAAAATGCGATGGCAGGTATTCCAGATTTGGAGTTGACCCGTTCTATTTCCCGTTATGGGCTATCACAAGTCACCATTGTATTTAAAGACGGTACGGATATTTACTGGGCACGTCAGCAAATTAATCAGCGGGTACAGGAAGTTCAGTCGTCATTGCCAGCTCAGGTTTCTCCGACGATGTCGCCAGTTTCGACAGGTTTGGGCGAGATTTATCAATGGGTGCTGAAAGCAGAACCCAATGCAAAAAAAGCAGATGGTACGGCATATAGCGCGATGGATTTGCGTGAAATTCAGGACTGGATTGTGCGTCCGCAATTACAGCGTGTACAAGGTGTTGCCGAGGTCAACAGTATTGGTGGTTTTAATAAAACCTACGTGGTTTCACCTGATTTAAACCGCATGCAACAGCTGAACCTGTCATTAGAACAATTACAGCAAGCGCTTACAGAAAATAATGAAAACCGTGGTGCAGGATTTATTGAGGAAAATGGTCAGCAGTTAACAGTTCGAGTGCCGGGAACATTAAACACCATTTCAGATATTGAAAACACCATGATTGACAGCCCTAATGGCAGTCCAATTCGGGTGGGTGATATTGCACAAGTATCGATAGGGCATGATTTGCGCACAGGTGGTGCAACCTATAACGGCGAAGAAACGGTTTTAGGTATTGCCATGATGGCTATGGGACAAAATAGCCGAACTGTCTCGAAAGCTGTAGATGCCAAAATTAAAGACATTCAAGCCAGCTTACCCAAAGGGGTAAAAATTGAAACAGTGTATGACCGTACCACATTGGTGGAAAAAGCCATTAAAACCGTTCAAAAGAACTTGGTTGAAGGCGCAATTCTAGTCATCATCATTTTATTTATCTTTTTAGGCAATATCCGTGCAGCACTCATTACGGCCTGTGTTATTCCGCTGTCAATGCTGTTTACCTTAACCGGCATGGCACAAAAGAATATCAGCGCGAATTTGATGAGCTTAGGTGCGCTGGATTTCGGGATTATTGTTGATGGTGCTGTGGTCATTGTTGAAAACTGTATCCGCCGCTTGGCGCATGCACAGCAAACATTAAAGCGTCCATTAACGCAAAATGAACGTTTTAAAGAAGTCTTTTTGGCTGCACGTCAGGCACGCCGTCCGCTGATATTTGGACAATTAATTATTTTAGTGGTGTATTTGCCAATTTTTGCTTTAAGCGGTGTAGAAGCAAAAATGTTCCATCCGATGGCATTAACTGTAGTATTGGCACTTGTGGCGGCGATCATTCTGTCTATTACATTTGTACCTGCAGCTGTAGCGCTTTGGGTGAAAGGTGAAATTAAAGAAACAGAAAGCCGTTGGATGAATTGGCTGAAAAAGCAGTATCTTCAAATTTTAAATAAAGCCTTTCATTACAAGGCTGTAGTGATGACTTTTGCACTGTGTTTACTGCTCATTACTGGGCTTTTAAGCACCAAAATTGGCAGTGAGTTTGCACCACAGCTGAGTGAGGGTGATTTTGCAGTTCAGTTGATGCGCTCACCAAGCACAGGCCTAGAAGAATCATTAAAAATGCAGGAGAACGCTGAGAAATTGCTGCTGAAAAAATTTCCAGAGATTCAGGCTGTATTTGCTCGTACAGGTACAGCAGAAGTGGCAACCGATGTAATGCCTCCGAACATTTCCGATGGTTATATTATGCTCAAACCACGAAATGAATGGCCGAACCCTAAAGAAAGTGTGGATGAACTGCGTGGCCGTATGGTGGCTTATGTGGCTACGATTCCAGGTAATAACAGTGAGTTTTCCCAACCTATTGAACTGCGCTTTAATGAGTTGATCTCAGGTGTGCGTAGTGATGTGGGCGTTAAAATATTTGGCGATGATATGCAAGTGCTTAACACAGAAGCCACTAAAATTGCCAAAATTATGCAGCAAGTTGCGGGGAGTAGCGCCGTAAAAGTTGAACAAACCTCAGGTTTGCCTTTATTAAATATTGAAATAGATAAGGCTTTGGCTGCGCAATATGGTTTAAGCGTTAAATCTATACAGGATACTGTGGCAGCCAGTGTCGGTGGACAAAGTGTAGGGGAGATTTTAGAAGGCGATCGCCGTTTTGACTTTGTTATTCGTTTAAATGATCAAGACCGTAATGTAAGCACGATTTCACAACTACCGTTAAAGTTGCCAAATGGTGGCAGTATTGTACTCTCAAATGTTGCCACAGTGTCTAATGTAGATGGGATCAATCAAGTCAGCCGTGAAAATGGTAAACGCCGTATTGTAGTGACTGCCAATGTTGAAGGCCGTGATTTAGGTTCTTTTGTGGCGGATATGCAGACTCAGCTGAAACAATATGCATTACCAAGCGGTTATTGGATTGAATATGGCGGTCAATTTGAAAACCTTGCATCTGCCAAAGCAAGAATGCAAATTGTCATTCCTTTAGCACTACTGACCATCTTTATTTTATTAATGGCAGTATTTCATAATGTGAAAGAAAGTCTGCTGGTCTTTACTGGCGTACCTTTTGCCTTAACGGGCGGTGTATTGTTTCTTTGGTTAAGAGATATTCCGCTTTCGATGTCTGCAGGGATTGGATTTATTGCACTCTCAGGTGTTGCTGTGCTGAATGGCCTGGTCATGCTGACCTTCATTAAAGAACTGGGGGACAAGTATCCATTGCATGAAGCCGTATGGCAGGGCGCTGTACTTCGATTACGCCCAGTACTCATGACTGCCTGTGTTGCCTCTTTAGGTTTTGTACCAATGGCTTTGGCAACAGGTACAGGTGCGGAAGTGCAACGGCCTTTAGCCACGGTTGTGATCGGCGGTATTCTTTCTTCCACCTTGCTGACCTTGGTGCTATTGCCAGTGCTTTACCGCTGGCTTAATACAGCTCGATCTCAATAATCTAGACTAAGCAATTTTGATTAAAACGATATTGCATTAACCCATACGGTTCATTCATTAGACAGAATGGATCGTATGGACTTACGATTTATCAATATTTAAACACAGCTAAAATCAGCAAATCAGTATAAGCCGATATTCACCTACATTTTCTACAGGTGCGCGGTGTACACAAGGCAAAACTTGCTGTGTAGGATGATCCACCGCTAAACGCCAAAGATGACCATTGCCTAGATTTACAGGCACAGCATTTTCTTTGAGCTGATAATGTAAATCAAAAAAATATTCCGCTAAAAAATCATCAAATTCTGAGGTAGGGCCATCGTACAAATCTTTAAGTTGTTCTCGTATTTTAGGAATTAAGATTCTTTGTGTCACTTGATCATTTGGCACAATATCACTGGAAGCACCATAATATGTACATAAAAAGGTATCGGTAGCGATAGGTGATCGATCGACATGAAAGGAATAAACATCGGTTGAGATGAAATCGAATTCATCATCTCGTTCATAACATTTGAGCAAGTTCAACGAAGGTGATGCACCAAATTCTGTTAATTGTTGCAGATCATTTAAAATAACTTCTCTGGCTAAATGGCCTTGCGATGAAAGTGTTAACTTCATCAGATCATCTATAGAAATTTCGGTTATATTTTCAATCAGTTCGAGTTTTTCGACTATTTCTTTAAAGTCGCCTTGTATGCTGCGTTGCCAGCAAAGCGCATTCATTTGACCTTCGAAATGACTATGAATCAATTCAGAAAATGTAGTGACTACACCAATTTGAGGATGCTGGGAAAAAGTATTGCTCATAATAGGGATCAATTTAAATCTGAGGCGAAGATACTGCGTACAAGGAAGTGCTAGAAGGATTAAGCAGTTTTATTCTATCTTAAACCATAAACTGCTATACAAAATTATTCGAGCATAGGCATTCATCGTTACGCTTTCTGTTTGGCTTTTTGGCGTAAGACATACAAATATAAGCTTTCTACTTTTTCACGTGCCCAAGGTGTAGTACGTAAGAATCGTAGTGATGATTTAACGCTTGGATCTATGCAAAAACATCTAATTTCAATTTTGCGGCTTAAGCTTTCAAAACCACCGTAGTAATCCAATAATTCATCCAAGATGTCAGCAAGTTTTTTGCCGTGTAAAGGGTCATTGGAGGTGCTCATATTAGATCAATCATATTTTGGGAGACCATTATTATAACCTGAGCGAGTTGAAAAAATGAGAGGGTTTGAATTTAAACATCAGGAACGTCAGATTCGCCAATTGATAAGATTCTGATTTCGGCATAACGTATATTATGTTCATTAGCGTACTCGGCATCGTGAATGATAATTTTACAGATTCACGATGTCGAGCTGTGGCAACGGATGCGTTGTGTAGGCCACAGTCTTGGATATGCTATTTAACATAATATATATTATACGAACAAAAGGTGTAACTCCAAAATAGAAATGTCCGGTTTCTCCAAAGTAAAAATGTCCGCTTTTAGAATATGCACTTTTGCAATTTCGTTAGCGGACGGTTTGATATGTTGGTGTCTATGTCGGATAAAGAACTTAA